>JBBRIO010000061.1:0-14574 GCA_038220855.1 Bryobacterales bacterium
CCACGGTCATGGTCATGGCCGAATCGGCGAAGCGCAAGCCGACCCATCTGCTGCTCCGCGGTCAATATGATAAACCCGGAGAGCTCGTCGAACCCGGCCTGCCTGCCTTTCTGCCGCAGCTCCCGGCCACCGACCGCCTCGGCTTCGCCAAATGGGTGATCGACCCGGCCAATCCCCTACTCGCCCGCGTGACGATGAACCGTTTTTGGCAGAGCTATTTTGGTACCGCGATTGTCAAAACGACCGAAGACTTCGGCCTGCAAGGCGAATGGCCGTCCCACCCGGAACTGCTCGACTGGCTGGCGACGGAGTTCGTCCGCAGCGGCTGGGATACGAAATTGATGCAGAAGCTGATCGTGATGAGTGCCGCCTATCGGCAGGCTTCGCAAGCCACTCCGGATCTGATCCAGCGGGATCCGGAAAATCGGCTCCTCTCCCGGGGGCCTCGTGTCCGCATGCCGGCGGAGATGATTCGCGACTCGGCGCTCGCCTCGGCCGGGCTCCTGCATGAACAACTCGGCGGCGCGTCGGTAAAGCCCTATCAACCGAACGGCCTTTGGAAAGAGGTTGTCATGCAGGACTTCGATTACGACCAGGCCAAGGGCGGGGACCTTTACCGCCGCAGCCTCTACACGTTCTGGAAGCGGACCTCGGCCCCGCCGATGATGATGAACTTCGATGCGTCCCAGCGCGAGGCCTGTACCGTGCGGGAAAACCGAACCAATACTCCGCTGCAAGCGCTGAATCTGATGAACGACGTGACCTTCGTCGAAGCCGCCCGCTTCATCGGGCAACGCATGATGCTCGAGGGTGGCAGCGGGGCGGAAGGCCGATTGAACCATGGATTTCGGTTGGTCCTCGGCCGGCTGCCGAAGCCTGCGGAACTGAAGATTCTGCGCAATAGCTTGAACTACCACCTCGATTATTTCGCCGATAAGCCGGCCGAAGCCAAGTCGCTGCTGTGGCAGGGCGACACCCGATCCGCCGACCTGCCCGAACGCGAACTCGCCGCCTATCAGGCCGTCGCCAGCCTGCTGCTCAACGCCGACGAGTTCGTCACCAAGGATTAATCGTCATGCAACGCCGACAGTTCCTCACCGCTCTCTCCGCCCTACTTGCCCAGAACGGCAACGCCGCGCCCACCCTGCACCACGCTCCGAAGGCCAAGCGCGTCATCACGCTCTTCCAGCATGGCGGCCCTTCCCAGTTGGACCTGTTCGACTACAAGCCTAATCTCGCCAAGGTCAACGGCGAAGAGCTTCCGGACTCAATCCGCATGGGGCAACGCCTGACGGGCATGACGGCGTTTCAGGCCAAATTCCCCACCGCCGCCAGTATCTTCAAATTCGCACAGTATGGCCAGTCCGGTGCCTGGTTCAGCGAACTGCTCCCCCACATGGCCAAGCACGCCGACCAGTGGACGATCATGAAGTCGCTGTCGACCGAGCAGATTAACCACGACCCCGCCGTGACCTTTTTCCAGACCGGCTTCCAACTCGCCGGGCGCCCTTCGATTGGCTCTTGGATCTCCTACGGCCTCGGCAGCGAAAACCAGGACCTGCCAGCCTTCATCGTCATGATCTCCCAAGGCCGCGGCGGCTCCCAGGCGCTGGCGGACCGCATGTGGGGCTCCGGCTTCATTCCCACCAATCACCAGGGCGTGAAGTTCCGCGGTGGCAAGGACCCGGTCCTCTACCTCAGCAACCCGGAAGGCTACAGCCGGGCGGCGCGCCGCCACTTCCTCGACGATCTGGGCCAACTGAATCAGCTCAAGCTCGACGAGTATCAGGATCCGGAGATCGCGACCCGCATCGCGCAGTACGAAATGGCCTTCCGCATGCAAGCTTCCGTGCCCGAACTAGCCGACTTTTCGAAGGAGCCCGAATCCACGTTTGAGCTTTATGGCCCCGAGTCGCGGAAGCCCGGAACCTTCGCCGCAAATTGCATTCTGGCCCGTCGCCTGGCCGAACGCGGGGTCCGTTTCATCCAACTTTTCCATCGCGGCTGGGACCAGCATGGGAGCCTGCCGAAGCAGATTCGCTGGCAGTGCGAGGATACCGATCAGCCGTCCGCGGCCTTGATCACCGACCTTAAACAGCGCGGCTTGCTGGATGATACGATCGTGCTGTGGGGCGGGGAATTCGGCCGTACGGTTTATTCCCAGGGCACGCTGACGGCCACCGACTACGGCCGCGACCATCACCCGCGATGCTTCACGATGCTCGCCGCGGGCGGCGGGTTTAAACCCGGCATCTCCTACGGCGAGACCGACGATTACAGCTACAACGTGGCGAAGGATCCGATGGATGTCCACGACCTCCACGCCACGCTGCTGCACAATCTCGGCGTCGACCATACGAAGTTGACGTTCAAATTTCAGGGTCGCCACTACCGGCTGACCGATGTGCACGGCCGGGTGATCCGGCGCTTGCTGGCTTAGTCTTTCTTGGGAACTTCGCGCATTTCGGCGAGGAGGTCGTTCAGGAGCCGCTCAACCTGCCAAAGGTCGACGGTGGCGGGATAATCCACGATCGGCTCTTCAGCCTCCTCGGTTTGCCACTCTTGGGTCGTCATAATCAATCAATCTCTCTAGTAATAAACGCGCAAACGGAGGAGAATGTTCCTCACGTCGGAAACAAATATTTTGGGGGACCAAAGCCGCAAGCAAGCGGCCAGAAACTCTACTGCGCGTAAGGACTATGGTCGCAATCGAATAAAACCGAATTGTGGAAGCAGATAGTCACAGGAGTAGGTCCAACTTACTCAGTATAGCTCAAAAAACCTTCACCTGCTGTTGATATGGAATTATCAGGAGCTAGCTCGTTGCTGCGCCGCCCGCTGACACGGTGATAACGTAGTAATCGCTATGAAAGCACTGGTGTTGAAAGAGTATTTGAATCTGGAAGTCGTCGACTTTCCGGAACCGGAACTAGGTCCGGAGGACGTGTTGATCCGTGTGGGAGCCTGCGGCATCTGCGGCAGCGACGTTCACGGTTGGGACGGAAGCACTGGCCGCCGGATTCCTCCCCTCGTGATGGGCCATGAGGCCGCCGGAGCGATTGCCAAGGTCGGCAGCGCGGTCTCCGCGTGGAAGGAAGGCGACCGCGTCACCTTCGATTCCACCGTTTCCTGCGGGAAATGCCACTTCTGCCGGGCCGGGCAGGTTAACCTCTGTGATAACCGCATGGTCCTCGGCGTCTCTTGTGGCGACTATCGCCGTCATGGTGCCTTCGCCGAGTTTGTATCCGTGCCCCAGCACATCCTTTACGGCCTCCCGGATAGCGTCAGCTTTGAGCATGCGGCCCTGATTGAAGCGATCTCGATCGGCGTCCACGCCGTCCGCCTCACGCCGATCGAACTCGGTGACACGGCGGTCGTCGTCGGCGCGGGCATGATCGGTTCGTTGACGCTGCAGGCGGCGAAAGTCGCGGGCTGCGCGCGGGTTTTTGCCGTCGATACCAATAACGAAAAGTTGGCGATGGCGAAGCGTTTGGGCGCAACCGAAACGTTTAATCCGCTGGAATGCGACGTAGCGGCCGAGATTAAGAAGCTCACGGGCGGCCGTGGCGCCGACGTGGCCCTGGAGTGCGTCGGGGCGACGGACCCGATCAAGACGGCCATTGCGTGCGTTCGCAAGGGCGGCGCGGTGACGTTGATAGGCAACATTACGCCGAATATTGACCTGCCGTTGCAACAGGTCGTCACCCGTGAAATTCGCCTGCAGGGCACGTGCGGTTCGTCCGGCGAATACCCGGCGTGCATCGAACTGTTAGCCAGCGGCATGATCCAGGTCGACCCCATCATCTCCGCTAAGATCTCGCTGGCTGATTCGCCGAGTTACTTCCAGCGACTCTACGACGGCGAGCCGGGGTTGATGAAGGTTCTCGTTCAGCCCTAAACCCTAAAACAAAAGCAGTACGAAATGTTTCACGTGAAATTCACGCGGATTTGAACAGGTAGTCATGGCGTCTCGGGCATGCTGGAGAGGCGCTATGACTGCGATCCCTCGCCGAAACTTTCTCGCTCTCGCCGCTGCTGCGCTTACTCCCGCGACTGCTCAGTCGCGCCCCACGACGGTCTACCGGATCGATGCGACGATCCTGGCCATGGGCATGCCCGTCTATCGACGCCGCGGTGCCGGTCGTGCCTTTGTTCATGTCCGCCAGGATCAGGGCGCTTCCTATCTGCAGTTTGCCGCGGGTTCCTGGCCGGAACAGGCCCGGGGCCTCAACCGCTATGGCTCACTGGAAGAGACGGTGACGTCCCACGGCGCCTCCTGGTTTGGCTTCATGACCTCGTCGCCTGACCGGGAAATCCGCCATCGTGACGCCCAGCCCTGTACGGCCACCCGAGGTCGTCTCTCGCCCTTTCGCGCTTCCATTGAAACGCTGCGTCTGCAAATGGCGCCTGACCTCACTTGGAGCCGAAGCGAGGAACTTTACCGCCAGGTCAGCGCCTCTTGGCGTTCAGAACCTGCTCAGCAACTTTCATTGGGTTCAGCCGCCCCGCAGCCGTTCCTCCATGCTGTGCGCGGCGGCCTTCTCTTACGGCAGACCAACTACCGAACGGAGTTTTATCACAATGCCCAGCTTGGCCAACTTGAACTTCGGCGCGTAGGCGAACTCGTCCACGGGCGCATCACGATAGCGCAGAAGGTTACGCCCTTCCGCTTGTGGACAATCAGCGGGTCAGAGATCCCATACAGGATTGAATACGAACCGATTCGTCTGCTGCGCTTGACGATGGAGCGCGAAAGCTAGCGCAGCGCGCCCGGCGTCGGCACCGCTACGTCCATGCGTAACTCTTTCAACCGTCGGGTGCGCATCTCGCCCAACCATTGCCAACTGTACTGCTTGGCCAGGTCCACAGTCGCGGTCGCGGCTGTCCCTTGCTCCCGCGCTTGCGCCAAACGCTCCCCGGTCGGGTCCATTATGTAGGTCGGATGGTTGTATCCGCTCGTCACCAGGAACACCCCGTTCTCAATTGCTCTTGCCTTGGCCAGGGTCTCATCGCCACCCCAAATCGGCATCAGGATCATCTCGGCACCTTGATTGGCCAAAGCCCGCGCCGGTTCGGCGAAGAAAACGTCGTAGCAAATCATCAGCCCCACGGTTCCGAAGTCCGTCTTAAAAACAGGGAAATGAGTACCCGGGGTCAACCCCCGTTCCACCTCCTCGCGAGGCAGGTACACCTTGCGGTACTTCCCCGCCAACTCGCCGTTCCGATCGATCAGCACGGCTGTGTTGTACATCACGTGGCCTTCCCGTTCATAGATCCCCGCGACGATATATGACTTCCGCGCCCGCGCCACCGCGCTCAGCGCATTCGTCGTCGGCCCCGGAATCGTCTCCGCAACCTCGAAGATCGTCTTCGGCGTGCCGACGATGGTGATGCCTTCCGGGAGCAGAATCACGTCGGTGTTGACCGGTACGGTTTTGGCAATTGTGGCAATAAACTGGCTGACGCTCTCTTCACTATCGCTCGTTTGCTTCGGCTGCAGGTTCACGGTGGCGATGTTCACCTTCCGCGCGGCCGGCGGCGGAATGCGTTCGAGCGAAATCTCGTCCCACCACACTGTGCCCTGCGGAGCGTTCGCCAGAAGAAGTTCGACGATCACCGACGCCGTCCCCGCCGGCGCCTGCGCCTCCCCCGTTAACTCGCTCCACTCGTTCTGTCGCCGCGTCCACGGGATGTACGCCGGTTCGCCCACTCGCTTGTCCGCGGCAGTTCGCCAATCCAAGCGGGCCACCACCTGCCAGTTCTCCGCCGCCACGCTCTCCGCTTTGTAGTACGCGCGCATCCGGACCCAAGTGCCGCCCTCTAATCCACCTACCTGCTTCTGCCACCCGCCATACGCCGCCCCGTTGCTCGCCCCGTTGATCCCGAGCGACCCCCGGCCCCCCCGGCTCACCTGCGTGTCGATAAACGTCCGCGGCATGGTTTCCGGCCGGTGACTCCACGTCGTCCACTCCCCCGGCGCGAAGGCGGACTGCTGGAGCAGCACCTGCGCATTCAGGGGAATTGTCAGAGCAAGAAGCAGCCAGATCCGCATACCGCCACTTTACCAGTTCGTCACCAGTTCGTAAGCGACCCATCGGGCCGCCGCAAAATCGGCGTCACCGAATATCGATCTTTGTGATCGCCAATCAATTGCAGTTGTTTCGTGTCTACTTCGACGCCCAATCCGGGTCGTTCGTTCGGCCAAAGCTTTCCGTTCCTCAAGTCGTAGCTCTGGTTCAGATAGGGCCACGGCCGCGTCCCGCCCATCACCATTTCCATCAGCACCGGCCCGGAAAACGCCGCCGAACAGTGCACCATCGCCGCTTCTGAAATGGGCCCGGTGAAGTGGGGGATCAGACCCACATAGTGCGTCTCGCACATCGCCGCGATCTTCTGAAACTCCGTAATGCCGCCCACGTTCGGGATCGTCGCCCGCGCGTAGTCGATCAGGTGCTGCTCGATCAACTCGTTCCATTCCCACTTCGGCCCAAACTGCTCCCCCACCGCGATCGGAACTTTCACCTGACGCCGGAGGGTCCGATAAATGCCGGGGTTCTCGCTCCGCACCAAGTCTTCGACGAAGTACGGCCGCAATGGCTCAATCTTGTTGGCCAGCGTCACCGCGTCGGGCATATCGAACTCCGTATGGAAATCGACGCACCAGGCCCCGTCCTTCCCTACGCCTTCGCGCACCTGTTGGCAGAGTTCGTAAAGCCGGTTCACCGTCTCGAACCGATCCATTACCCCGGCCGGGACACTGGGGGAAATCCGGTAGGCGCGGAACCCGGCATCGACACAAGCCTTGGCGACTTCCTTCGGGGTACCCGGGGCCGGGTAGCCGGTCGAGTAGCATTCGACGTGCTCGCGCGCCTGCCCGCCGAGCAACTGATAAACCGGCACTCCCAGCGCCTTCCCTTTCAGATCCCACAGCGCCACGTCGAGCGCGCCCAGCGCGTGCACCTTCTCCCGGCCGGCCGGGTAAAAATACGAACGGTACATCGTCTGCCACAGTCGATCCGTCCGGAACGGGTCCTCACCAATCAACAGCCCCGCGCACTGCTCCATCGTATCGCCGGCTCCGCCCTCTCCGACGCCAATCAGACCCGAATCGGTCTCCACCAGCACGACGTTCGTGCTCTGGTTGAACAGCGGTTGCCGGGTGTTCGGCCGCCCGGCGGCGTCGGTTGGAGTCTTGTAGTACCGAATGCGCGTAATTTTCGTCTTCGGCAGCCCGAGGGCGTCGGCGCGGTCAGCCAAGGTCAATGCTCCGGCGGTTCCGAGGCAAGCGTTAAGAAATGCTCTGCGATTCATGCTTGAGCTAGCATATCCCAGCCTTGCTCCACCAAGACTTGCCCCAGCAAAAAAGAAGGGCCCCGTGGTGACGGGGCCCGAACTAATTCTTCGGAGGATTGTGGTGGCCGGGGAGGGACTTGAACCCCCGACACGCGGATTTTCAGTCCGCTGCTCTACCAACTGAGCTACCCGGCCACTACCCTCCTAAGCTATCACTTTTGCAGTGCTTCCAGCAACTCTCCGGTCGATTTCTCTATGTCGGCGTGCAGGCTGTTCCCGTGCGAGTCCATCGTCACGATCGCTATAAATCCATCGGCTTCCAGGTGCCACATCGCCTCCGGCACGCCCAATTCAAACCAATAGACGCCTTTGACTTTTTTCAGCGTCCGGGCATAGAACTGCGCCGCCCCTCCAATCGCATTCAAATAAACGGCGCCGCACTCCTGCAACCCCTTCGACGTCTTCGCGCCCATGCCGCCTTTGCCGACCACGGCTCTTACGCCGTACCGTCGCAGCACCTCGGCCTGATAGGGCTCCTCCCGGAATGATGTCGTCGGCCCCGCGGCCTTCACGACCCATCGTTCGCCCTCTTTCAACATCACCGGCCCGCAGTGGTACAGAATCTGCCCGTCCAGGCTCACGGGCGGAGGTTCATTCATTAACCGCGCATGCACCGCGTCGCGCCCGGTGTACAGATCGCCGCGAATGATCACCACATCGCCTACGTGCAGCGCCCGCATCTGCGCCTCCGTCAACGGCGCCGTCAACGTCACCTCTCGCCCCGTCAGCGGAAAACCGTCCATCTTCGATAGCTTCTCCACCTCCCGTTCCGGGTCCCGATACAGCCATTGGTTGATCGCTCCCGTCGTCGCATCCAGCCGCACGCCGAGCCGTCGATAGGCCCAGCAATCATAAGCCACCGAGACGAAGAAACTCGCCGGCAACCGGTTCGCCGCCATCACCTTGCAGCCGATCAGCGACACGTTGCCGCCAAATCCCATCGGCCCCACGCCGATCTTGTTGGCCTCCTCCATCACCTCGGCTTCCAGCTTCGCCAACTCCGCGTTCGCATTCACGTCGTCCAATTCCCGAAACAGTTCATGCTTGGCCAGATAGTAGCCATGCGCCCGATCGCTCCCGATGCAGACGCCCAACGCTCCCGGCGCGCAGCCTTGCCCCTGCGCCTGCCACACCGCGTGCAGCAAGCACTTCTTCACGCCCTCAATGTTTCGCCCCGCCTTGCCCAAGTGCTCCAATTCAGTCGGCAGCGAATACTGAATATTCTTGTTCTCGCAGCCGCCGCCCTTCAGAATCAGCTTCACTTCGACGTCGTCCCGCTCCCACTGCTCCCAGTGGATCACCGGCGTCTCCACCCCCAGGTTGTCGCCGGAATTATGGCCCGTCAACGAGTCCACCGAATTCGGCCGCAGCTTCCCGCGTTTGGTGGCCTCCGCCACCGCGGCATGAATCGCTTTTTTGATCGCGATCTGGCTCACGCCTACCGGCGTATGCACGACGAACGTAGGCATGCCCGTATCCTGGCAGATCGGGCCTTCGTCCTCGGTCGCCATGTCGATGTTGTTGGCGATGATGTTCAGCGCCTGTGACGCCAGCGTATCGGGCTTCTCCTGCTCAAGGGCAACGCCCATCGCCTTCCGCACATCGGGAGGCAGATTCGTCGCCGTCTGGGTAATCAGTTCAACTAGGCTACTTTCGAGGAATTGCATACAATTCCCCGATTCTATCAGGGCAGCTTGATCCGCACCTGAGCCGTCAGCCCCGGCTTGATCAGCGGGTTCGGATTCAAGAAAAGGATCGTCACCTTCCCGTCGGCCACTCGCGCGATCTCTCCGCTCAGCGCTTCATCACTCTGCTCGGCCACAAACACCGCCGCTAGCATCCCTTCCTTGATCCGGCTCAGCACCGCCGCTTCCGGCTCTACGATGATCTGCAGGCTCCCCAAGTCCGTCGCAATGCGGAAAACTTCGTCTTCGCCCTTCTGAATCTCCACTCCCGCCTCGCCCTTGCGCATCACCACGACCCCGTCCACCGGAGCATGCACCTGCGTCGCCTGCAAATTCGTCTCGGCGTCTTCGAGCACCGCATTCCGTTCTTCCACCGCCTTCTTGGCCAGTTCGATGTCCCGCGTTAGATCCGTCAACCGGCCCTCGGCCACCTGCTGCCGGGCACCGAGGGTGTCGAAATCCAACCTTCCGCTTTCGTAGTCCTTCTTTGCTTTTTCAAACGTCAACCGCGGCGTCGCGCCTTGCTGGTTCAGCATGGTTTGCCGCTGATAGGCCCGCTCCGCCCGCGTATACTCTTCCTTCACCCGGGTCGCCTCGGCTCGCCCCCGTGACACTTCTAACCGCGCCGCCAGCAACTGGCTTTCCATCGCGTTCTGCTTCTCTTGCGCCTTGTCGGCCCGCTCTTTGGCCAGCTCTTTTTCATTCTCGAGGGACGGATTTTTCAGCCGCGCCAGCAACTGCCCCTCGTATACCTCTTCGCCCTCGTTCACCAGGTACTCTTCCACCGTCCCCGCCGAAGGCGCCTTCACCCCCACCACGTTGCGCGCTTCAATCTTTCCACTCAAACTTAATTCGCCCGCCACAATCACGGGTGCTGGAACTGGTGCCACCACCGTGGCCGGCTTCGCCTGCTCCCGGCGCCAAACCGTGATCGCCCCCCCGGCGATCGCCAGCAGGACCAGGCACCCTCCGAATAACAGCCATTTTCCGCGCATATCTCGATGATACAGTAGGGCTATGGACGTCCCACGCTTCCGTGAGTTGACGGCCATCTTCTTTCGGTCGGGCAGCTTCACCCTCGGCGGCGGTAATCCCATCCAAGCAGCCCTCCATCTTGAACTGGTAGAACGCCGCCGGTGGCTCGATTCCTCCGAGTTTGGGCTCATCTACGGCCTCGCTCGCTTCACCCCGGGCACGAACGTCCTGGCCTGCAGCGCCGCCCTCGCCTGGCGTCTGGGTGGCTGGCCCGCGGCCATCGCCGCTGTCGTCGCCGTCTCGGTCCCCGCTTCAATCCTCGTCCTGTTGCTCCTCACGGGCTATCAGCACACCCGCAACAACCCCTGGGTCGCCCACGCCATCAGCGGGGCGCTCGTCGCCGTGGTAGCCCTCATCGCCGTCTCCGCCTGGAAGATCGTCAAGCCTTACGCCGCCCAACGCCGCTGGCTGCGCATCGGAATCCTTTCCGGTGGTGCGACCATCGCCCTCGCCAGCGGTTGGCTCTCGCCGCTCTCTATACTCGCCCTGGCCGTCCTCGCCGGATTCGCCCTCGATCGCCTGGGGGTGAAATGAACCTCCTCTGGCTCTATCTCCTCCTCGTCAAGGCGACTCTCACCTCCTTCAGCGGCATGACCTCGCTGGCCATCGTACGCCACGATTTCGTCCTTCAATACCATTTGCTCACTGACCAGCAACTCACGACCGCCATCGCCGCCGGCCGTCTCGCCCCTGGCCCGAACGGCGTTTACCTCGTCGGCATTGGCTACTACCTCGCCGGTTACCCCGGCGCGGTCATCGGTTGGCTCGCTCTGGTCACCCCGGCCTTCCTTAGTATCCTGCTGTTGCATTGGCTTCGCCGCTATAGCGATCGGCCTGGATTCCGTCGCGCGCTCGATTCGGTCCTGATGGCCGCCGCCGGCCTAAGCCTCGCCAGCGCCCTGCCCCTCGCTCAGGACTCGATCGTCGATGCCCGCGGCTTCGGCTTGGCCGGCATCGCCGTCGCCGCCTTCCTGTTGACCAAGCTCGATTCGTTCTGGATTATTCTGGGTACGGCCATTCTGTCTTTGCTATACTTTGCCGTATTATGAGCGAGTTTCGACTCGGCGATATCCTCGACGATTACTGTATTAAATGTAAGAGATTGACCAACCACGCCATCGTTTCGCTGGTTGGCACGGACCCCGCAAAAGTGCGTTGTTGCTCTTGTTACAAGGACCACAACTACGACCACGCCGTCGTTCCTCCCACCAAGAAGGAATTGAAGGCGCTCGCCCTTTTGCAGGCTCAGCAGGAGCCCCCCGCCAAGCCTAACTAATTCCGGCGCATCTCTTCCCGAATCTGCGCGAGAATTTCGGCCTTATCTTCGGAATCCATCTCCAACTCCATCCGCCGCAGCGCCACCCCGATCACGTCGCGGTGGTGCAGCTTATGGCCCAGCCCTTCCTTGTCCGTCAGCTTCAGCCAGATGTCGTGTAAGCGGTCCAAATCTTCCGGCCAAAGCCGGGGCGGATGCGGGCCCAGATTCACGAATGTAGATTGCCGGTCAGGCCGGATAACTTCGAGCGAAAGCGGATGCCGTGGCTCAGGCAACGCTTCCCAGGCCAAGCCGATCCGTCGCGCTAGCTCCTCGGAAGCCATCTGCGCCGATACACCCGTCACGAGCCGCGATGCCTTCAATTGGTTCGCCGCCTGAATCATCGCCGCAAACGGATCGGTCGCCGGCACCACCAAAAGCTCCACCGGCTTGCCCTCCTTTTCCGCCACCGTCACCACCCGCGAGAACAGCTCCTGCTCATAGGACCCAAACAACTGTTCGTTCTGCAACTCGAACTCGCCCGCCCCCGACGACATCGGGTGCACCGTCATCACGACCACGTCGTGCCGGCGCAGGTTCGTTTTTTCCAGAATCCGCTTGAAGTGTTCGAGGTTGTTGTAGTCCCGCACCGCCACCAGAATGCAGCCCGGTCGCGCCGCCAAATGCGCCGTATCGACGTGCGGCTGATGCTCCAGATTGAACTCTTCCAGGTTATCCGTCTTCGACTCTTCCACCCGCCGCGTCCGCCGCGCGTTCACCCGCTCGGAGATCAAAAACATCACGAACAGCAAAACCGTAAACGAAACGCCGTAGATCGTCGCAATCTTCTTCGTGAACAGGTTCGCGATCGCCACCAGGAACAACATCAACACCGTCGCGCCCAAACCGACCGGGATCTCCCGCTTTCCCCACATGAAGTTAAAGGGCGTCTTGTATTCCTGGTCATGCCGTTGGAACCGTAGCGCCAGCACTCCCATGCCCTTCAGGAAAAAACTCCAGACGACGCCAAACGCATACGCTTCGCCCAGCAGATAGACATCGCCCATACTCCCGATAATCGTCAGGATCTGTAGTATCGCAATCATGTTGATGATGCGAAACGTGGTCCCAAAACGAACATGGGGCTTCCGAAACCAGCTCAGCAGAACCCCGTCTTCGGCCACCCGGTTCAACACCCCGTTCGCGCCGATCAGCGACGTGTTCACCGCACCCGACAAAATCAATCCGCCCACAATCACGACGAAAATGTGAAAACCCAGTTTCATCAGTTGCGGGCCTTCCAGGTTCATCGACATGCCGCCAATCAGGTTGTCGTAGTACTGCGGTCGCACCGCATCCGGGATAATCATCACGGCCAAAATCGAAATTACGCCGGTCGAAAGCAATGCGTAAATGCAGACAATGTTCGCCGTGATCCGTAAATTTTTCAGCTTCGGATACGCGATCTCGCGATACACCTGCGCCAGCGTTTCAAACCCGCTCATCGCCAGCAGCGAGTGGCCAAACGCGACAATCAACATCGCCGAACTCACGCTCGGCCAAAACGTCCCTTCCAGCCATCCCAGGGAATGCTCGTTCAGCGTCAGGTTGGCATGGGTCGGCGGCGGCGGCAGCGAGGCCCCGCCCCGCAGGATCAACGTAATCACGGACCACACGATCAAAATCACCACCATTACGGTGGTAATCTGCATAATCCGCAGCGCATGGCCGCTCGATTCATGAATGCCTTTCGTATTGCTTCGCCAAAAATACAGCGTCACCGCAATCCCAAAGAAAACAGAAAAATAGTTCGGGTTCACATGCAGCGGATGGCCACCCATCTCGCTCATCTCGTTCAACAGGCGCCCTATATACTGGCCCGCGCTCACCGACGAAATTGGCCCCGTCAGAATGTAATCAACCACCAGCGCCGATACCGACAGCTTCGCCATGTTCGGGCCGATCGAATCCCGCACCACCACGTACACCCCACCGCGGACGAACATGGAGCAGCTCTCCATGTAGATCGAGCGGACGGCGAAGGAAAACAACATGACCGCCAAAACGAACCAGGGAGCGGATTTGCCGATCGCCTGCTCCGTAATGCCGCCGACGTAAAACATCGTCGACGCCAGGTCACTGAGGACAATTGCCGCGCCTCGCCAGAACGAGATAAACGAGAGCGCTACAGTGGTGGCAACAACAACCCGACTGCTGGTCGTTGCTGCCTGTCGTTCGGAGGGGTCAGGCATTCCAGTTACGATAATAGCGGATGAACGACGGTTCTGAAATCATTTCGGCTCTCCGCGCCGGCGGCTACTCCGCCTGGCTCGTCGGAGGGTGCGTCCGCGACCTCCTCCTCGGCGCCCCCCCCCAGGATTACGATGTCGCCACCAGCGCCCACCCCGCCGACATCGCCCGCCTCTTCCCCCAGGCAATTCCCGTCGGCGCCCACTTCGGCGTCATGCTCGTCGACGACGTCGAAGTCGCCACCTACCGCACTGATGGCGCCTACTCCGACGGCCGCCGCCCAGAGACCGTCCAGTACGAAACCAATCCCGCCGCCGACGCCCAGCGTCGCGACTTCTCCATCAACGGCCTCTTCCTCGACCCCTTCACCGGCGAAACTCTCGACTTCGTCAACGGCCGCGCCGACCTCGCCGCTGGTATCGTCCGCGCCATCGGCGATCCCGTCGCCCGCTTCGCCGAAGACCATCTCCGCATGCTCCGCGCCGTTCGCTTCGCCGCCCGCCTCAACTTTCAAATCGACCCCGCCACCCTCGCCGCCATCGACCCCGTAGCCATCCGCAAAATTGCCACGGAACGCGTCTTCGCCGAACTCACCCGCATCCTCACCGACGGCAACGCCCACCTCGGCCTCGAACTCCTCGATCAATCCGGCCTCCTCGCCGAACTCCTCCCCGAAATCAAAGCCATGCAGGGCGTCGCCCAGCCCCCCGAGCACCACCCCGAAGGCGACGTCTGGGTCCACACCCTCGGCATGCTCAAACTCCTCGGCCCCTCCGAGCCCGCTCTGGCCTGGGGCGTCCTCCTCCACGATGTCGGCAAACCCGTCACCCAAACCTTCTCCGATCGCATCCGCTTCAACGGCCACGACCGCGTCGGCACCGAAATGGCTCGCGCCATCCTCTCCCGGCTCCGCGCTTCTTCCGGATTAATTGAACAGGTTCAATATCTGATCGCCGATCACATGAAGTTCCCCGAACTCCCCAAAATGAAGCCCAG
>JBBRIO010000062.1:0-14528 GCA_038220855.1 Bryobacterales bacterium
GTTTTGGGTCGGTGAAGGCTCCGTTTCCGCGGTTGACCTACGCGCAGGCAATGCGTAGTTACGGCATCGATAAGCCGGACCTCCGCCTTCCGCCGTTTTACTGCGTCGAAGACCTGTTCCCGGTCGATGAGAACTTTGCGACGCCGGGGTTGCCGCTTGCCGCCATCGTTATCCCGAACGTGGGAGCCATCGCTCGCCGCGAGCGGGACGAGATCAAGGCATTTGGCGTCGAGCGTGGACTCCGCGTTTTTGACGATCTCAAACGGCTGGACCGTGACTTCCCGGAAGTGATGGTAAAGGTTCGCGAGCGCGCTGGGGCGGGCGAAAGCGATCTCCTGATCCTGGCGGGTTGGGTAGGCGAAGGGAAGGGACCGTTGCCGGATCACACGGTGCTGCAGGCCGCGGGTCAGCTTCGCTTGTACTGCGGGCAGAAGTTCAACGAGCGACATAAGCTGTTGGATCCGACTGATTTCCGGTTCGTTTGGGTGGTCGATTTCCCGATGTTCGAATGGAACGACGAAGATGGGCGCTGGGTCGCAGCGCATCACCCGTTCACTTCGGTGCATGACGAAGACATCGAGAAGCTGACCGCGGATCCGGCGCGATGCCGGGCGAAATCCTACGACATTGTGCTGAACGGTACCGAGCTTGGTTCGGGTTCGATTCGGATCCATCGGCGCGACCAGCAGTCGGCTGTGTTCAGCGCGCTAGGCTTGTCGATGGAAGACGCCCAGAGCAAGTTCGGCTTCCTGCTGGAGGCGCTCGAGTACGGCGCTCCGCCACACGGGGGCATCGCGTTGGGGCTGGATCGGCTGGTAATGATCCTGGCAGGCGAGAAGTCGCTGCGGGATGTGATTCCGTTTCCGAAGACGGCCAAGGGTACCGACCTGATGTGCGAGGCTCCGAGCGAAGTGCCGGAGAAGAATCTGCGGGACCTGTACTTGAAATCGGTTCCGCCGGGCAAGCGGTATGGGAAACGAAAAGGGGCGCTGGATTCGGCCAGCGCCCCTTTTCGTTTTTGAGGATGAACTACGCTTTCGGGTTCTTGTCGACGATCTTGAACTTCTGCTCGTCGAAGTAGAGAACCTTGCCCTGCCGGTAGCTTTGGACGGCCATGGTAATGAGCACCTGGGCGTGGGCGGCGGTTTCGACATCGAGCGTCGGCTTGTTCCGGGAGACCATGCAGTCGAGGAAGTTGCCCACATGGGTGTCCATCGTGTTGAGGTCCTGCACCGGGATCTTGACGTCTTCGGTGCCGAACTTGTACTTGTCGCCGCCGATTGGCTTGCGGGAATCACCGCGTCCGGCGAGTTCGGGCTTCAAGGTTAAAAACGGAGAGAAGCCTTCGAAGCGGCCGTGCTCAACCATGATGATGGTGCCTTCGTGGCCGCGGATCAGACCCGGGATGTGTTGGGAGTTCGCCATAGACGAACTGAGCACAAGAGAGTGACCTTCGGCGTAGTCAGCGAGCAGGTTGAACGTGTCGGGCACTTCCCGATCTTTGAACTCGTAGATGCCGCCACCGGCCATGACGCGGGTGGGGTACTGGGGCTTGGTCCAGCAGATATTCATCGGGGCGACGACGTGGAAGAACAGGTCGGTGGCTATGCCACCGGAGTAGTCCCAGTACTTGCGGAAGCGGAAAAAGCGGTCGGCATCAAAGGGACGCTTGGTGGCGCTGCCGAGCCACATTTTCCAGTCGATGAAGTCATCGCCCTTGCCGTCGGGGCCGGCCGCTTTATCGATAGGCCAATTCCATTCGCCCTCGACCGAGTTCCGGTGGTAGGAGCCTTGACTGAGGAGCATTTTGCCGATGGCACCGTCGGCGATGTACTTTTTGGCTTGGTGCCATTGGTTGCCGGAGGTGGTTTGGGAGCCGACCTGAAGAACACGTTTCGTCTCCTTGACGGTGTCCATCAGCTGCTTCACCTCTTCGACCGTATGACACATCGGTTTTTCGACGTAAACGTCTTTCCCGCTGTCCATGGCGGCGAGGGCGACTTTGGCGTGCCAGTGGTCAGGGGTGGCGACGATAACGGCGTCCAGTTCGGGGTTGTTGACGAGTTCACGCCAGTCGAGGGTACCCTTAGCTTTGAACTTCGCTGCAGCGGCGGTGACCCGTTTCTGGTAGACGTCGCAGACCTGCGTGATCTGGCATTTACCGGTTTGCTCGCCCAGTTTGGCGAAGACGCTGGCGACGTAGTTGCCGCGTCCGCCAACGCCGACGATGCCAATGTTGATCTTGTCGTTGGCACCAACGACGCGACCGGTTTTGCCGGCCGGTTTGGCGGCAAAACCGGAGCCGGCGGCGGAAAGCGCAGCGCCGGCGCTGCCGGAATTAATCAAAAAGTCTCGACGATCCATTCAGGGGACTCCTTCAGACAGCGGCCAAAAGGGGGCCGTTGCGCACTCTTCCAAATCGAGGCCGCATGGCCCTGCTTTGAGTGTACACCTGTCGAGATCCTTCGCCAAGGCTTACGGATTCGTTCGTAAACCGCGGGGCGAGCGAAGCGGCGTCGGCTGGAAGATGCGGTACCAAACATAGCTGGTTAAGATACTACCAGCAGAAATCACAAGGTTGCCGGCGTCGCGGACTTCGTTAGGAAAATACCGCATGGCGTGACCCATCGCGTCGATGGTGCACTGCAGTCCCAGCCCCGCGCTGATGAGGAGGATGGTGGCATCGCGTTTCCGGTTGCTCAGGAGCATCGACCAGAGGACCATATTCATGATCGCCGAGACAAACGCTACATCGCGGCTGATGAAGGTCATCCAGCGGTTCGACAGTCCCGACAGATAGACAGGGTAGTGAAAGGCACCCGAACCCAGGATCGCTACGACAAACGCCGCCGACATTAATTGAACAGTCCGCCGGATGTCTGGTCGGTGTTCACCGGCCTTCCGGGTCAAAACTAGCAGCAGGACGACGCCGCAAAACTGCATTGAAAGAGAGAGGATCCAATATGCCGTCCGGCTAACTTGGGTCCAAGTCGCGCCCGAGACCAGGAAGGCGATGCTCATCGGGGCGGAGAGGCTGAACGTAAAGCAGAGGTAAGCGAACAATACCGGATACCGCCGCCAAGCCCCCTCAAGCATCGACTGGAGCGCCCCAATGATAAAGAGGGTGCTCAGCACTGTTGACAGGTAGTAGAAATAGGTCACCGCAGATCTCCTCGGCAAAAAAGTCGCCGTCCGAGAATTTCTGCGGTGAAAAGGAAAGAAAAAGAATTGTTAACCGACGAAGGTTCCGTTGTCGTCAGGGGGAGGGATCGGACCGCCTTTGAGGGCAAACGTTCCGTTGTCGTCGGGAGGGGGAATCGGTCCGCCTTTGAGGGCGAACGTTCCGTTATCGTCGGGAGGAGGAATTGGTCCGCCTTTGAGGGCGAACGTTCCGTTATCGTCGGGAGGAGGAATTGGTCCACCCTTGAGCGCAAAGGTCCCATTGTCATCTGGGGGGGGGATCGGTCCGCCCTTGACGAATTTGGAAACGCTAGTGCCACGACTCTCCGAAACGCCAGCGCTCAAAGAGAGCACTAGCGCAAAGCATACTGCACTACCTAGTATAAGGTTTAGCTTTTTCATTGGTATCGGCTCACCCGATGCCACGGGCACCGGAATGACCTGACTAGGCTCAAGCTTATCGCCTTAGTCCGTCTCAGGTCTTAACCTTATTCTAGACGGAGCGATACGCATTGTATTACTAGGATTTTTCCTAGGGATGGCCCGGTTCTTGCCACTTCTTGCCTACGTGGAACCGCAACAAAAAACAGGACTTGTCTGTAATGTTCCAGAAAAGTCCTGTTGGGTACCGCTCGAACCGATTGGGTTGTTGTCTAGTCGCCGCGATCACGGAGGGAGGGAGCTTCGAAGGAGTCTTCGTAGAGGCTACGAATGGGCCGTAAGCGCCGTCCGGGCCACTCCAGGCGCATGTCGTCGGAGACTTCGTCGAGCATTTTCTGGGTACAAACCTTTAACTCCATGGCAAAGGCGGTGAGTAGAAGGTTGTCGCAGATCCCATTGATGACGCGGGGAATGCCTCGCGATCGGGTATGGATCTCGGTGATGAGCGCGTCGGGGAAAACGGCTTGGTCGACCAATCCGACTTTAACCAAGCGGCTATCGATATACTCTGCCGTTTCTTCGAGGGAGAACGGCTTCAGGTTGTAGCGGAGGACGATGCGCTGTTTCAGTTGACGAAGGTTGGGGGCGTCGAGTTTCCGGTCGAATTCAGGCTGGCCAGCGAGAACGATCTGGAGCAGTTTGCCTTTACGGTTTTCGAGATTACCGAGCAGGCGAATCTCTTCGAGGACTTCCCAATCGAGATTGTGAGCTTCGTCGACGATGAGCACCGTGGTGCGTCCTTCGTTCATCTGCTGAATGAGCAGGTTGTTGAGCGCGAAGAGGACTTCAGTTTTCGAGGTTCTTTCGCAGCGCAAGTCGAGATCGTAGGCGATCATTTCGAAGAACTGCTGGGAATTAATGCGCGAGTTGAATAGGAACGCAAACTCGATGTACTGGGACTCCAGATACTCGCGCAAGCACTCGAGCATGGTCGTTTTGCCGGTACCGACCTCGCCAGTAAGTACGATGAAACCCTTCCGACTCTGGACTCCGTAAATCAAGTTCGCTAACGCTTCTTCGTGTTGAGAACTGCGGTAGAGGAACGCCGGATCAGGAGATAGATTGAAGGGATTGTCCGTTATCCCAAAGAAAGCGTTATACATGAGTCTTAGCGCCGAACTACTTCATATTACCATGGCCGCATACAATCTCGACCTAGCTACTGTATCGGCCGGTACTGGGCCTGTTGTGAGGCAACTCCATACAGGAATTAACCGAGTCTTTCGTAATCGAGGCGCACCCAACCGGGGACCGAGCCGGGTTCGCCGGTGAGGTTGACAATTCGCTGGGATTTGGGGAAGGCGAAGGCGGTGGCCAGGGCTTGGCGGTAACCAGGGACGGTTTCGAGCAGCGGCTTGGCCGCCGCCAGACGGGGCCCGGTTGCAATGGACTTCGACACGAAGCCACCGCCCCAACCGATGCTAAGCAGACAGCCGTCGTTGGCGGCTACGGCGTCGAGGGTCTGGGCGAGTTTGGCCATCCGGTGGGTGGTCGCGAAGTGTCGCTGGCGGTCTAAGGTCTGGCGGGAATGGCCGCTGGCGGCGGCCAGGTCGTCGGTCCAATCTTCTTCAAGGGTGCCCCGTCCGGAAAACACCGTCCCGGGAGCCGCACATTCGACAAATGTTGGTGCTGCTTTCCAGCGTAGATCGGATCCCCCGGACTTTACGGGTGCCGCGACCCGGGAATAGTAAACCTTATATTGGCCTTCCCCCGTCGGCGAGCCATCGCCAAGGCGCAAACCGGGGAGCAGTCGGCGGGCACCTTGATGACGAGCGGAGGCGATTTGATCGACCGAGACTCGGGCACCAAGCAACGCTGTTTTCAGTGCGCCTTTGATAGCCGTGGCGGGCAGAATCTTACCTAGAGGCCCGGCGTGAAAGGTGGGAATAAATATCTCCTCATCCTTGGCCGCCTCCCATTGGGAGACAAGTCCTGGGTCCTCGAGCGGAATTCGGCGAACGGCGTAGGACTGGGCGTACCCGCCCCAGTTTTTGAAGTCAAGCCTTTTGGCGCGGCTGAGTTCGGCCAAGTAACCGTCCATGCGAGGGGTGCCGGCCAAGCGGCGGAAGATCAGGCCTTGGTCCAGGACATTGACCTGATCCTTCCACACCATATAGTCGATGGGAGCCAACCGCTTGCCGTCGCCGACCAGCGTAGGAGTGAGCACGGTCACGCGCCAGCGGATCGGGATGCTCACAGGGGCACCGCCACGGCAAAGCCATTGCGATAGACAGGGTGGGCCCATCCAGCCGGGGCTACATCGCTGAGGCAACCGGCAGGAGCGGCAGGCGCGTAGATGACTGACCCTTCGGCGACGACGCGTTGGCTTTGTTTGGTGGAATCGGTACCTTCCACCCAACCCGACCGAACGGCGAGGCGGTAGGCCCCGTGCTCCCAGTCGATCACTTCTTCGGCGGCCGGGGCGAAGAGGCTAAGCAACCACCAGCCTTTGGACCCATCGCCTTGTCTCGAACGCCGGAGGACGGCGGTTACTGTCTCGCCGGTCTCCATCCTGACCTCGGTGCTGCCTCCCCATCCGATGGTTCGGTTGCCGCCTACACCCGCGTCGGCTAACCACCGGAGGGCAGCTTCGATGCGCGCCCGCCACAACTCGTCCTCGCACAAGGCCAAGCCCCACAGGCCGCAGTTTTCGGCAAACTGGATGCCCTGTTTCGGGCCGGCGGCTTTTTCAAAACTCACGGGGCGGAACGGCCCACCGGCCCCGGCGCGGTCGGCCGCCAGGAGGCATCCGGAGGCGGGGTCGAGCACCCAGCGGGATTCGGCCAATCCGCTTTCCTCGAGCAGGTCGGCGATGGCGGCCAAAGGCAAAAAACGAACCAGCTTGGGACGCAACCGTTGGAGCCCGTTGGCTGGGGGCCAAGCAGACGCGGGCGGCGGGGCAAACAGTGTGGCTTGCTGCCATGGGAAGAGAGAACTCAGGCGGACGGCGGGGCCGGCGGCGAGCCAAGCCTCCAGCCAGCCGAAATGTTCCATGGCAGCGCACACTGCTCCGTAGAAGGTATCGCTCGCCACCAGCGACGGCCCGGAGGGGGCGGCGCACCAAACTCCGCGCGATTGGAACCGAAACAGAATCGCCTGGGCCATGCTCTTACTCCGCAAGGGAGGCGGCGAAGGCCTCGTCACGGACCAGCGCCTGCAGGGAAGCGAGGTCGCCGTCGGCCAGCAATTCGGCCTCCGCTTTATCGCCGAGGTAGAAGCTCTGGCTGCGCCAAGTCAGGCGGCAGCCGGAAAAACGAACCCGGCCGCTACCTCGGGAGCCGCCGCCGCCCAAGGCGTCGTCTTCGAGCAGACGTAGGCCTTGGGCCAACATCCCAGCGAGCGATTCGTCGCCCGGGGCGAGCAGATCGAGCACGAACCGGACGCCGAAGCGGGCGCCGGCCGGGACGCGTTCGAGGGTGCGGGGATTGGCTTGGGCAGTGATCCGGTCGATAGCGTTCTCGCTCTTCACTTCGGTCAACTCGTCGTCGAGGAACTCGCGCATGGGGGCGGTGATCGACTCTAGATCGAGGGGGGCATCATAAATGGTCAAGCGGGCGGGGGTGGCGGAGCGACCCTCAACGGCATCGCCGCGGACGCGCTCGAGCCGGTTGGGGCTGCGTCCGAAGAGCAGGCAAAGAGCGTCATCGGGACGATCGCTCTGATGGATACGGACTTCCTGGCCACGGCGCCGGGAGAGGTAGACGAGTTCTTCGGGCGAGGTTAAGCCGTGGGCGTGCTCGAGGAGGCTACGAAGCCGCCCGCGAAGCGACGAGCCGGGAACGATGGGACGGCCAAAGGCGTCCTTTACGACCGGGTTATCGGCACCGCCGATTTCGAGCGAGCCTTTGCCGGCACCGATGTGCAGGCCGGTTTCGCAGTGCAAGACAGCGTCGAGGATCAATTTGCCGCGCAGGCGCAGGGGAGTTTTCGATTCGCTCATGGCAGGTTACTCGTTGTAGGCGATGATGGCTTCGAACAGGTCGCGAAACCGCTCGTAGGCGGCTAGTTCGTTTTTCCGGGTTACTTGCAGGAGCAGCTTTTCGAGGGGGTCCAAGCTGCGAAGAGAGTGCCGGGTGATGGTATAGGCCAAGCGGGCGCGGAACATGACGAACTGGTGCTGGCGCTCGCTTTCCGGAGCGCGGCAGGCGCGGCGTACGGCGCTGTAGAGCCGACGGAGCTGGCTGCGGGTGCCGGAGTCCATGTCGTCCAGCCGGGTGACCAGGACGTGGGCTTGATTGTCGAGGTACAGGCTATCGGCGCAGAGCTTGACGAGGTCAATCTCGACGACTAAATCCTGGCGGGGACGATCGCGATCGCGATCACGGTCTCGGTCGCGGTCATCGCGGCGCGGGGGGCGGCCGCCGTCCGGTCGGGGACGGTCGTCGCGACGTGGCTGTCTTTCTTCGGCCATAAACGCTCCTTAGCAATTATCCTTTAAGAAGAAGACCCTTCCAGGCGGGCCCAGGCAAGGGCAACATAGCCGGTCGGGCGCAATTGGCGCTTGCCACCGCTTTGGGCAGTGATCTGTTCGAGCAGGCTATCCCACTGTTTTTCAAACGCTTCGCTTTCGCGGACGTCGATGACGCGCCGGAGGCGGCGGTGGAGGCGCCAAGGTTTGTCGAGGGTCCGGCCGCGGCGTCGAGCGCGGGCGGAGGCGAGGTCGGTACCACCGGCAGGGTCGAGGTAAAAGTTTTCCAGTTCGTCGAGGAATTCCGGGGAGGCTCGAAAGCGGCTGAGCAGCTTCCGCATTTGTGCCTTGATTTCGGCCGCCTCTTTCAATTCGGGCCAATCGATCGTCCGGCCAAAAAGCGAGATCGCATTCTTGCCGGAGGCCTTAACGGTTTCGAGGGCTTCGGCCGAGCGGGCGAAGACACTGGCCATGGATTCGGATCGGGAGGCGTGGACAATGGCCATGGAGACGCTGCGAGAGGCTCCTTCCCGTTGATCGTCTAACTGCCGGAGCAGCAGTCCAGCGACGCGGCGCATTTCGTTGGCGAAATCGAGGAGCGCGTCCCAAGGAGCGGCGACGGCGAAATCGTCCCCGCCGCTGTAGAGAACCGTGACGCGGGAGGCGAATTCGTCGGTGGCGGCAACGCGGGCTAGTTCGCCGGCGACGAAATTCTTAAAGGTCAGTGAGAGTTGGAGGTACTCTTCGGCGCTGGTGGCGGCATGCAGGCGCGGACCGACGTTATCGAGATCCGCGGTGAGGATGCCCCAACGGCGGGAGGTGGAAAGGGGACGACTGATGGCGACAGGGAGTGGCCATTGGTGCTGACCAGCGTCGGCGAGAATCGCCGCGGGGTCTTCCGGCGACCAGCCGACGGCGGTGGCCGAGCGAAGGTGGCCAACTAAGTCATCGTACGGGAAGCCAGTTTCCGGGGAAAGAAGTCCGAGAAGGAGGCGGGGGGTGTCTCTACGTTGCCGCAAGGCGTTGTCGAGGCGCTTCCGAATGTCCGGCCAGAGGCCAAGATTTTCGGTGCTACTCCAAACTAGGCCTACACGACCTGCCGAGACGACTCCGACGCGTTCGGCGACGGCGGCTAAAAAGGCGTTCGCGGCGGGGATGGAGGCGTCGGGTAGAACGAGAAGAAACCGGCCACCGGTGACGGCTCCGAGCAAGAGGGGAGACAGCCCGAGTTCGGCGAGCAGAGCGCGGGGGATGACTTCGCCAAGGAGCGTAAACCATTGACAACGGCTGAGGAAGGCGTCTCCGCTGAGTCCTGCCTCATCAAGGAGGGCGTTGATTCCGAAAAATTTAGCTTGAAAGAAAACCTGAAGCGACATGGGTTGAACGGCGCTGCAAACCCTCAATGTAGCATGGAGGAGGCAATGACTTACCAATTTGTAGTGGCGGCGGGGAGGACCTCGGTAAAGCAGTTCCTCTTTGCCGCTCTGCCATCGTTCTCTCGCTTCGCATTGCGGCAGGCCGCGGCGGACGGCGCTTGCCGGGTGGATGGCGAGGTGGTCCCGGCGAGTTACCGATTGCGAGAGGGGCAATTGGTCGAGTTTACGCTGGAGCCAGAAGGGCAACGGACCATTCTGCCGGAGGACCTGCCGCTGGAAATCCTTTACGAGGATGAGGCGATTATTGGTCTGAACAAGGCTCCGGGGATGCTGGTGCATCCGACGTCGCGGGAGCGGCATGGGACAGTGGCTAACGCGTTACTGGGGCATTGGCGAGGGGAGAATCGAAGGCCGACGTTTCCGCATCGGCTGGATCGGGAGACGTCGGGGGTGCTGCTCGTGGCCAAAGATGGACAGGCGGCTACTTCGCTGGGGGTTCAATTTGAACATCGGAGGGTGAAAAAAGAGTATGTTGCGTGGGTTAATGGCGAGGTAGTTGAGGCGAGGGATATTGACGCGCCGATTGGGCGGATCGGGGGTGAAGTACCGCCGTGGCAGGTTCGGGTGGAGGGAAAGACGTCGTTGTCCCGGCTGATCCCAATGGAGCGGCGGGGAGGTCGGACGTTGGTCCTGCTGGAGCCGGTGACCGGGCGGACGAACCAATTGCGGATTCACTGCGCCTGGATCGGCCATCCAATCATCGGGGATCGGCTGTATGGAGGGTCGGAAGAGGGTCGGCTATGGCTGCACGCGCGCCGTTTGACCTTTGAGCATCCACGGAGTGGCTATTCGATGACGCTGGATGCGGGAATGATGCAGATGAATTATTAGTGACAGTGAAAAAATTTTAAATCTTACTTAGATCAGGGGCCATCAATCGGTTTAGACGAACAAACTGTTCGAGGAGATTTAATCATGAAACTTTCTTTCTTGCGCGTGGTCGCTTTGGCCCTCCCGCTGTTGATGAGTGCTGGCCAGGCAACTGCGGCCGACATCGTGGACACCGCCGTTGCGGCTGGTTCCTTCAAGACGTTGGTTGCGGCCGTGAAGGCTGCCGGCCTAGTCGAGACGCTGAAGAGCGCGGGACCGTTCACCGTTTTTGCCCCGACCGACGAGGCCTTTGCCAAGTTGCCCGCCGGCACCCTGGAAATGTTGCTGAAGCCGGAAAACAAGGCGAAGTTGGCCGGAATCCTAACCTACCACGTCGTTGCCGGTAAGGTGATGGCTGCTGATGTTGTGAAAGTGAAGTCGGCCAAGTCTGTGCAGGGCGGGGACATCAAGGTGAAAGTTGCGGGCGGAACGGTGATGTTGAACGGCGCGTCGAAGGTCGTGAAGACGGACATCGTGACCGACAACGGTGTGATCCACGTGATCGACACCGTGATCATGCCTCCCACGAAGTAGTTTCCGTTTCGGAAACATCCTGTTGGAGAAGAAGGTCGAGGCCCTATAGGGTTTCGACCTTTTTGCCGTTATGCTGGGTAGGAGTAGTTTCGGCCCTTGAAGCTTCAGATGAAATCCTGTCTCAGTTTGATGGTCTGCCTCTGTTTTTGGGTAAACCTGAGTTTCGGGCAGCGATACCCGTTTACAGTTTTTGGTGTGGAGGCCGGCCTCCGCAGTCTTGCGATCAAGACGATCTCGCAGGATTCTGAAGGCTTTTTGTGGGTAGGGACCACGAATGGGCTTTTTCGATTTGACGGCCATCGGTTCTTAGCTTTTCGGGCAAACGAGGGGCTGCCGAATGGGGGTGTCGTCTGCCAGCTTGAGACGCCATCTGGCGATTTTTTTGTGGCGACGACCGAGGGCATCAGCATTCGGCGGGGCCTTCGTTTCGAACGGGTACAGTTGCCAGCTGGTCAAACCAGTCTGACCGGACCCAATTGCTTGGCGGTAGGGTCTGGAGGGGAAGTTTATGCGAACTCGACCGGGGGGCTGATGGTTGGACGGGCGGGTGTGGACGGTCGCTGGCGATTCGCGGCTGATCCCCAATCGCGAGGGGGAGGAAGGAGCGTCTATCGGGGCCCGGACGGTCGGATCTGGTTTTCTTGCGGGTTGAGCATCTGCCGGAGCCAGAATCGGGGAGAGATTGGAGATGTCGGCGATCGAATGGGACTTCCGGCCGGTGATTGGGGGGGGCTCGTAGAAGATACTCGAGGCCGGTTGTGGGTCAGAAGCAGGACGGCGGCGTATTTTCTCGAAGCTGGGGGCGATCGTTTTGTTTCGGCGGAGATCGATTTGCCTCCTACGGCGGGGAGCCATTCGATCAGCGTTGGTCCCCGGGGTCGGGTCTGGCTGCCACACTATGGTGGGATGTATTCTCGATCGCGGGCGAATCGGGGCCCGTGGGAGAGGTACGGTCGAGTGAACGGGTTGCCTGCGGACGCGACGAGCGTAATCTTCTGGGACCGGGATGGGGTGCCTTGGGTTGGATTGCAGACTCGGGGATTGGTGCGGTGGCATGGCTTTCCGACGAGCAAGAGTTGGCAGAGCGCGGATGGTTTAAGCGACGATGCGGTGACTTCATTTGCTCGGGACCGGGTGGGGAAGTTGTGGGTAGGGACCTACGCGGGGTTGAACCGGCTGGGCGATGACGGGCGATTCCAGATTTGGCGGCGCGGAACGGGACTTCCGGCGGATCAGATCCGGGCTCTGGAACCGGCGGCAGATGGCGGGATTTGGGTGGCAACGAACGACGACGGATTGTACCACTTTGATGGGTCGCGACAATCCGCGCGCCGCTATCGGGCGGAAGATGGCTTGCCCGAGCCGCGAATGACTTCGATTAAGCTCGATGGGCAAGGACGACTGTGGGTTTCGACGCGAAGCGGTTTGTTCGTAGCGGATACGAAGCGTAAGCCGATTCGCTTTGAACCATTCCAAGTTCCGTTTGTGCGAGGTTTAACGAAGACGATTTATCGGGTAGTGCCGCGAGCAGACGGTCGAATTTGGGTGTCCGGGACTGGGGGGCTTGGCCTATGGGATGGGCGCAATTGGATTGTCTACGGCACGAAAAGTGGCCTGCGTAAAGAATCAATCGTGTTTTTTGCCGAGCGAACCGACCGGGAAGTCTGGGTGGGTTATGCGGGCGTGGAGGGCGTCTCCCGCCTGCAACTGCGACCCGATTTTTCGGTGGCCGAGACGGAGCACTTCAACCAGGAAGGAACCCTGCATAGCAACGACATCAGCTTTGTGGAGCGGGATCGAGGGGGAAGGATTTGGATTGGAACCGCGGCCGGGGTGGACATCTACGACGGGAGGCGATGGCGGTATCTGGGGACGGAGAACGGACTTATTTGGCACGACTGCGCGCTGGGAGCGTTTCTGGAGGACTCGAACGGCGATGTGCTGGTCGGGACCGAGAACGGGTTCTCCATGATAAAAGACACGCAACAGCGGTTGCTCGATTCACCCACGACCCCGAAGATTATCGGATTGTGGCGAAACGGGGAGCCGCAGAAGCTTGCATCGCTTCGGCTGTCGAGCGGTGATCTGCGAATCGAGTTTGCGAACATGAGGCTCAATGGGAACGCGAACTTTCGGTATCGGTTGGCTGGACCGGACGCGGCGTCGGGACTTTGGCAGCCGATATCTCAGCCGGCGTTGCATTTGCCCCAGCCCGGCGCGGGCCAGTATCGATTAGAGGTACAGGCGCCGCAGCCGGATGGGAGCTGGATGGGTAAAACAGCGGTTCTCGTGTTTGAAATCACGCCGCGCTACTGGCAGAGTTGGTGGTTCGCGGCGTTGGTTGGCGTCGGCCTATTGGCCACCGTGGTCGCGGTCTGGTGGCTGCGGGAACGCCGGATCCTCGAAGCAAGTAGAGTGTTGGAGCAAGCGGTGGCGGATCGGACGCATGATATCGAGGCACAGAAAGAACAGATTGCGACGTTGCTGGAGCAGGCTCAGCAAAGTAACCAATTGAAAAGTGAGTTTCTCGCCAACATGAGTCACGAGATTCGCACTCCGATGAACGGCGTGCTGGGAATGACGGCATTGGCGCTGGCGACGGAACTATCCGGCGAGCAGCGGGATTATCTCGATACCGCGCACCAGTCGGCGGAGAGTTTGCTGCAAGTTTTGAACGATATCCTGGATTTCTCGAAGATAGAGGCGGGTCGATTGGACGTGGAGTGCGTCGGGTTTAGCGTGCGCCAGGTGGTGGAGGATGCGGCGCGACCTTTTCGCTTTGCACTGCAACAGAAGCAACTTGGTTTCGAAATCGAAGTGGCCGAGGCGGTTCCTGCCATGCTGGGGGGCGATCCGGGCCGGGTGCGTCAGATCCTGACGAACCTAATTGGCAATGGGGTGAAGTTTACGCAGCGTGGGTTGATTCGGGTGGGCGTCGATTTAGTCGAAAGTGGAGAGGCGGGGGCGCTGCTGGCCTTTCGGGTGAAGGACTCGGGGATTGGGATCGCGGCGGAAAGTCTGCCGATTGTCTTCGAGCAGTTTCGGCAGGCCGACGGCTCGACGACGAGGAAATTCGGCGGGACGGGATTGGGTTTGGCGATCAGTCGAAAGCTGGCGGAGTTGATGGGGGGCACACTTAGCGCGACGAGTGAAGTAGGGGTTGGGAGCGAGTTCATCTGCGCCTTGCGCTTTGCCAACACTTGGCCGACGGCAGCGCGGGGCAACAGCGAAATTCCGGGGGACGTGGCGGCGTTGCGGATTTTGGTGGCCGAGGACAACGAGGTTAGCCAACGGCTGGTGGAGCGTCTGCTGACCAAACGGGGCCATCGCGTGACCAAAGCGAGCAATGGACGACAGGCGGTGGCGCGGTTCGCCGAGGGTGGCATCGAGTTGGTGTTCATGGACGTGCAGATGCCGGAAATGAATGGCCTGGACGCGGTGCGGGCAATTCGTCAAGCGGAGAGTTCGACGGGGAGGCACGTCCCGATAGTGATGTTGACGGCGAATGCGATGGAAGGCGATCGCGAGCGATGTCTTGAATGCGGCGCAGACGGTTATCTGACAAAGCCGGTGAGCGACTTCCAGTTGGCTCAGGCCGTGGCGCAGTTTGGGTTGACGCGGGTCAACTCTAAGCCGGATGCGGCCCCGGTCAAGTAGTG
>JBBRIO010000063.1:0-14394 GCA_038220855.1 Bryobacterales bacterium
AGGGTGGTTCGGTGCCATGGAGGACGACGTTATCGAGGGTGACCTGCCATGTTCGGGGGTTGAAATCGAAGCGCCCGATTTCGGGGCGGGCACCGGTGGCGGTGGTGATTTCGCGGAGTGCACGGAGACGAATCTGCTCCCGGAGCCATTGCGAGTGGAAGAGGAAGTAGCCAGTCACGAACAGGCCGGTGGCCAGCAGCACGAGGGCAGAGAGAGCGCGGAGTAGCCGCCGCCGCCAGGGACTCATGGGGTAGGCGCCTCGTAGGTTTCGATGTGGGTTTGCTGGCGGATTTCGCTGAGCCAGCGGTTGAGCAGAGTGTTGATCTGTTCGAGCCGGAGGACCTGCTCGATCTGGTCGCGGACCTCTTCGAGGGGAGGCTTGGGTGCGGCGGCGGGCAGGCGTTGGTCGTAGTAGGCCTGGACCTGAGCGGTGGAGATCTGGACGGCGGGCCGGAAACGATAGGCTGTGAAACGAAGGATGGCCGCCTGGTAGCGAAGGCTAAGGCTGACTTGGGCGGGGGCGAGCCGATAGCGGGCGAGGAGGGCGTTCCAGGCGGCGGGCCCGCCGGCTTGCGCGACTTCGGCGTCAAAGGCGGGCTTGACCTCGGCCGCCTCCGGGACGGGGTAGCGGCTCACGCGCATCTCCTCAATGATGAGGAGACGGTCAATGAGGCGGTTCCGCATGGCTTCGTGGCCAGCGGCGGAGTCGTCGACGCGGGTGCCATCAAGGAGAGCGGCGATGCGCAGTTGCTGGCGGACGGTGGAGGCGGTAATGACCTTTCGGCCTACGGTGGCGACGATGCGGTCGACGATTTCGGCATGAGCGCCGGCGGCGAGGAGGAGCAGGAGCAGAAGGCGTCTGGTCATCAGAACGTCTGCCCCAGGGAGAAGTGGAACTGAAATTGGTTGATGCGTTGGATGACGCGGCGACCGCCCCCCTGAATCAGTTGATCGCGGGTACCTTCGTAGCCGAAAAAGCTGGGCGTGTTGAGACCGTAGGCGAGGTCGAGGCGGACGGGTCCGACGGGGGTTTTATAGCGAACGCCGAAGCCGAGGGCGTGGACCATGTAGTCGAAGTCGGTGATGTTCCGCTGCTTGTAACGGACGGAGATCTTGTTGAGGCTGGAGTAGACATTGCCGGCGTCGTGGAAGATGACGCCGCCGAGGGTATCGCCGAGGAGGGGGAAGCGGAGTTCGAGGCTTTGGTTGATCATGGCTTTGCCACCGACGGGGAAGCCGGTAGCGAGGTCCCGCGGGCCGGCCTGGTTATCGGGGAAGGCTCGATTGGAGGCGCCACCGCCGGCGAAGAAACGTTCCGGGAGCGGGACGCCGGCATCGCCCGTGTTGAGGCCGAAGGAGTAGGTGCTGCCGACGGTGAGTGATTGCGCGAGGACGAGGTCGCGTCTGATGCGACGGTAGACGGAGTTACGGAAGAGGAGGCGGACGAAGTCTGAGCGGGAGCCGAAGGCACTGTGGGCGAGCCCGGAGTCGATGGTGGTGAAGACGCCCTTGCGGGAGTCGACGGGGTCGTCGCGGCGGTCGCGGATGAAGGAGCTGGAGAACATGCCGATGCGGACGGGGACGGAGAAGACGGGGATGAGGGCGGGGTCGATGTTGAGGGTCTTCTCGTCGATCTTGACTTGGCGGAAGACGTAGCGGTATTGAATGCTGGTGGAGCGGGAGACGCGCTGGCCGAGTTGGATGGAGTTTTCAAAACGCTGGGTGGCGAAGGTGCGGACATCGCGGGACCTATCGAAGAGGCTGGTGAGATTGAGATTGAGCCGGTCGTTGCCGGTGAACTGGGGGGCGAGGTAGGAGACGGCGGCTCGCTGCTGGAAGTTGGAGACTTGGCTACGGAAGCCGAGGGTATGGCCGAGGCCGAGGAAGTTGGCGCGGCTGACGCCGAACGAGACGCGAGGGCTGAAGCCGGGGGCACCGGCTGGAGCGGCGAGGGTGGTGTTGCCGCCGCCGATGCGGGCAAGTTGAGCGCCGAAGCCAACGGTGTAGGAGTAGCGGCTGGCCTCTTCGAGGCGGTAGAGGACGTACTTGTCGCGCTCGCGGCCCTCGGGATTTTGGAGGGCGATATCGACCTTGGCGAAGATACCGAGTTCGTAGAGGCGGCGCTGGGCTTCGACGATGGAGCTTTGGGAGAGGGGGTCGCCGGACTGAATGGGGATGCGGTCGTAGATGAGGCGGGGGCGGGTGGTGCGATAGCCGCTGACGAGGATGCGGCGGACGAAGTTACGACGGCCTTCGACGATTGAGTAGCGAACGTGCATCTGGTTGGGTTGGTCGGCAGGCTTGACGGTGAAGTCGAAGCTGGCATCGGGGAAGCCGCTGTTGAAGTAGAAGTTGAGGAGGAAGTCGCGGTCGGCGGCGATGTGAGCGTCGGCGTACGGCTGGCCTTCGATGGTTTGGAGGGAGCTTTGGGCGTACTCGAGGTCCTTGGGGTTGACGCCGGAGAGTTCAATGGAGGCGACGAACCATTGAGTGCCTTCGACGACCTCGATGAAGACGGCGACTTCGCCGGGGCGGCCTTGGTAGTCTTTTTCGACCCGGGAGGAGACACGGACGTCGCGGAAGCCGTTAGAGCGGTAGAGGGCTTCGATGGAGTCGACGTCTTTGCGGAGGAGATCGTCGGAGAAGCGGCCGTTGCGGTAACGGACGCGAGTGGCGGGCCGGACGACCATACGTTCGAGGATGGTGGGGTCGTTGAAGTATTGGTTGCCGGAGACTTCGAGGTGGACGAGCTTGTAGCGGACGCCACGGTCGATCGTATACTCGATGACTTGCTCGGCGTCGTCGGGGCTATCGGGGTTGTCGAACTCGACGGTAGCGTCGAAGTAGCCTTGGGCTTGGAGGAATTTTTCGATGTTGCGGTTGCCTTCGACGAGGAGATCGCGGTCGACGGCGCGTTCCTGATAGATGGGGACGAGCTGGCGGAGTTTGCCGGCGGAGAGCTTGGCGCCGACGGCCTTGATCTGGATGCGAGGGCCGGCCTGGACGGAGATGGTGGGGACGACGAGATTGGTTTCGGGGAGGTAGCGAAGCTCATCGAGCTTGACGCGGGCCATCAGAAAGTCGTTCTTCTGGAAGCTGAAGCGGATGCGTTCGAGGCCGTTCGAGAGGCGCTGCTCGGTGAGGTGTTTGGCGCTAATGAGGCCCCAGGCGCGTTGCCAGTGGGTGGTGCGAATAAGGCTGGCCGGGGTGCGTTTGGCATCGCCCTTGATGATGGGAGTGGAGAATCGGGCCCGCTTGCCGGAGTCGATTTGGAACTTGATTTGGACCTGTTGGGTAATGGGATCGTAGCTGAAGCGGGGTTCGACGGAGGCGCGGTAGAGTCCATTGGAGCGGAGGGAGGTGAGAACACTCTGAGAGGCTTCGATGAGATAGTCTTCGGTGAAGGCTTGGCCGAGTTCGAGCTTGGTGGCGGTAATGAGCTGGCCGTCAGAAGGCGGGTCGGCGGCCCCGGCGATGGAGACGCCCCCGACGAACCAGGCGGAGATGGTGCGGTAGGTGACGTTGACTTCGCCCGACGGGGAGAGGACGGCATCGACGGAGACGTCGTCGTAGCGACCGGTATCAAAGAGGGCTTCGATGGAGCGGGAGATGGCGTCGATAGAGAACAGGTCTCCGGGCTTGACCGGGTTGAGCCGTTCGAGGTTGGAGCGAGTATAGGGCTGGGCTTCGGGCGCGTAGTCAATGCTGGCGATACGACGGCCTTCGTAGGGGGCTTCGCTGGGGGTCTGGCCGGCGACGCAAGGAGTCATAGCGGTTCCCCAGAGGGCCACCAACAGACAAGGGACCAGCGTGCGGCCGGGACGAAGTACCACTAATCCTTATGATACCGTCCGGGATAGGAGTGTGGCGACGCCAAACGGGGCCGGGCCTTCGCCGCGGAGGGCTATGGTCTTTGGCTTAGTTTCAAAAACCAGTCTATGATGCGTGATGTTTCGCGAATTTCCTTCACCTATCTTTGGCAGCTGGTATTTAAGGGCTTGGTATGAACACGAAGATGCAGTGGCTGATGGCAGTAGTGGCGGGGGTGGGCCTGGTGGTGTGGCCGGGATGTGCACAACCCAAAGATGAAGAATCTTCTCCGGGGAAAAACAGCCGCTTGCCGGTGTCCTACGAGTGGAATCTGGGGCAGCTTGACGGCCGGTATCAGTTTTTAGCGCGGGGCGCGGGGATGAATCTATTCCTGGCTCCGACCGAGATGGTCGTGGACTTGGGGAACGGTCGCGACACGGTTCATGCACAGCTTGAAGGGGCCAATGCCGCCGCGCAGGCCGAAAGGCTGGGGCCACCGGACACTATGGCGAACTACTTCATCGGGGCGGATCCGACGAAATGGATCACGGATGTACCGATGTACGGACGGGTGCGGTACCGCGACGTCTACAAGGGAATCGACGTCGAATATCACGGCGAGAACGGGAGCTTTGAACATGATTTTATAGTGCGCCCGGGCGCGGACCCTTCGAAGATCCGCGTGGCTTTTGCCGGGGCGGATGAGGTGACGATCGACGCCGAGGGCAATCTGGAGGTGGGTGTTGGAGAACACCGGACGAGATGGCAGAAGCCAGTCCTTTACCAACAGCGGAACGGGCGGAAGACGGCGGTCGAGGGGTCCTATCGGTTGGGGAGTGATCAGGTCGCTACGTTCTCGGTGGGAACTTACGATCGATCGCAGGATCTGGTCATTGATCCGATAATTCAATACCTGACGTACGTGGGGAGGTCGCGGATCGACGGCACGACGCGGATGGCGGCCGACGCAAGCGGCAATGTATATCTGACGGGGATCACGCGGGACATCGAGTTTCCGGTTTCTCCGGGAGCGTTTCAAGTGAATCCCAATGGTGCTTCGCTCGGAAACGTCATTGTGGTCAAGATGAATGCCAGTGGAACCGGGGTGACCTACATTACTCACTTTGGGGGAGCCAATCTCGACTACGGAACCGGGATAGCCGTGGACGGCGTCGGCAATGTCTACCTGGCGGGCGGGACGGAGAGCGAGAATTTTCCGGTCACCACCGGAGCGCTTAAGACCACGTTCACGAGCCAGAATCCGGGGGCTTCGCATTGTTTCGTGGCCAAGCTGAACGCCGGCGGGAATGCGCTCGTATATTCGACCTACTTGGGAGGACGGGGTACGGAGCAGTGCTACGGGATCGCCGTGGACGGAGTGGGCAACGCCTTTGTGACCGGGAGGACGAGTTCGACCAATTTCCCGGTGACCGAAGGGGCACCGCAAGCGAACTATCGCGGCGGGGTGACGCAGTTAAAGGTGGGGGGATCGAATTTGAACTATCTGGCGAGCGATGCGTTTGTGACGAAGCTGAATCCGACGGGCACGGCGATCGTCTATTCGACGTTCTACGGGGGGAGTTCCAACGATCTGGGCTCGGCCATCGCGGTGGACGGGGCAGGCAATGCGTTTGTGACCGGGGTGACGAATTCGTTGAACTTTCCGGTGACGGATGGGGCGGTGCAGAAGGCATTTGGCGGGGCGCAGGGGCAGAATGATTTTCTGATTGGGGACGCGTTTGTGTTGAAACTGAATGCGGCGGGGACGAGTGCGTTCTATAGCACCTACTTGGGAGGGAGGCAGAATGAGGTGGCGCTGGGTTTGGCGGTGGACGGGCAAGGGAACGCCTATGTGACGGGAAGTACGAACTCGCGGGACTTTCCGACCACATCCGGGGCGTTTCAGACTGAGTTCAAGGGAGCTGGCGGGGAGCAGCAAAACATCGCCGGCGATGTTTTCGTGACGAAACTAAACGCTGCGGGTAGTGGGTTTGTTTATTCGACCTACCTGGGCGGTAGTCGGGATGAGCGGGCGGCGGCGATCGCGCTGGATGCGGCAGGGAATGCCTGGATCACGGGAAATACGCTCTCGAACGACTTCCCGATGACGGCGGACGCGGTGCAACGGGTGTACCTGGGGCAGCCGGCGACGGACGTGTTCCAAATGGGCGATGCGTTTGTGACGCAGTTGGACGCCGGGGGGAGGACGTTGCGATCGTCGTCTTATCTGGCGGGACGAGGCGCGGATGGGGGCACGGGGATTGCGGTGTTGGCCGATGATAGTGTGTTTGTTTCCGGGCTGACGTCGTCGAGCGATTTGCCGGTGACGGCGGGGGCTTACCAACGGTCGTACTTTGGGACGACCGGGACGGGCAATCCGTTTGCCGACATCTTCGTGACGCGTCTGGGAGGGGGGAGTGCGCCGACGGTGGGCGGGCTGGCCAGCGCGGCGAGCTATGTGGGAGGGGCGGTGGCGCCGGGCGAGATTGTGGTACTGGCGGGGACGGGGGTTGGCCCGGCGGCGCTGGCGACCGCGGCGCTGGGCGAGGACGGGAAGCTGAGCAATTCACTGCTGGGGACGCGGGTTTTGTTTGACGATGTGCCCGCGGCGTTGATCTATGTTTCGGCAGGGCAAACTAGTGCGATTGTGCCGTATGCGGTAGTGGGACGGGCGTCGACGCGGGTGGTGGTGGAGTATCAAGGGAACCGGTCGGTGGCCGTGACGATGCCGGTGGTGGCGAGCAAGCCGGCGCTGTTTTCGGCCAATTCGACGGGGCGAGGCCAGGGAGCGATCTTGAATCAGGATGGGAGTCCGAATACGCTGACAAATGGGGCTGCGAAGGGAAGTGTGATCGTTCTGTTCGGGACGGGCGAGGGGGCGACCACGCCGTCGGGGGTGGACGGGCAGTTGGCGTTGGCGGTGTATCCGAAGCCGGTGTTACCGGTGACGGTTACGCTGGGGGGGCAGCGGATTGAGACGATTGCTTACGTGGGAGCGGCACCCGGGTTGGTAGCGGGGTTGTTTCAGTTGAACGTGACGATTCCGGAGAGCGCGCCGTCCGGGGAGATTCCGATTACGGTGACGGTGGGCGGGGCGACGAGCCAGACGGGGTTGACCGTGGCGATCCGATAGCAGATAGTTCGGTGATGCGATTTTGTGCGCTGTTTTTCGCGGTGGTGATCGCCGGCATGGCCCAGGCTGCTGCCAACGAGCTGACGCTGGCGGAGCGAGCCGCGGGTTGGTCGCTGCTGTTCGACGGCCAATCGTGGGCGAATTGGACACTCAGCCAAGTGGCTCGGACGACATGGTGGAAGATCGAAGACGGCTGGATCCGAAGCGTCCCGGTGGGGGAATCCGCCGAGGGCCGTCGATTGACGACGCTGGAATCGTTTCGAGACTTTGAACTCAGCTTCGTGTGGAAGATCGATAGAGAAGCCAATTCCGGGGTGAAGTACCGGATTCAGGGGGCGTGGCAGTTTCAGCCTAAGGACCTGGAGACGGGTGAGGTGATTCGAATGTCGCCTACCCTTTCCAATCTACAAAAAGCGACGGCGCTGGGCTTTGAGTATCAGTTGGCCGACGATGAGAACACGCCGGACGCGCTCGATAGCCCGGCCCGCTCTTCCGCGGCTTTGTATCGGTTGGTGGCGCCGCGGAAGGCTGGGCCAGTCAAGGCCGGGACGGTGCATTCGTCACGGATCAAGGTGGTTGGTTCGCGTTTCGAACACTGGTTGGATGGGGTGTTGGTGGCGGAGGGCGACTTGGCTTCGGAGGCTCTGCGGGCGTTACTGGGGCAGAACCTGGCGAAGGGGCAAGAGAAGTTTGCGGGGGCGGGAGGGGTTCGGCAGCCTCGGTACGATGGGCTGCTCGAACGGGTGACGGCGGAGGCGCTGCTGGCGTTGGAGGTTCCGGAGAGTCCGATCGATTTCCAACACCATCGCAGCGGGGTTTGGTTTCGGGCGGTGAAGATTCGGCGTTTGCCGGGGCCCTAAAGTGGCAACGCTAGCTGGCTACGGACGGCCCTTGCCAGCGGGCGTCGGAGAAGCCGAGCATGGGATAGAAGATCATTGGGAGAAAGGCGAGGCCGAGACCGAAGCCGGCACCCTTGCCGATGTTCTTGGCTATCTCGATACTCAACATGATGGCTACGATCAGATTGACCAAGGGAATCAACCCGAGGACAATCCACCAGAGCGGCTTTCCGGCCATCCCGAGCAAGAGAATCACGATGTAGATGGGTATCAGGCAGTCCCATCCGGGCCGGCCCGCCTTCACAAATACTTTCCAGAAGCCGGCGATCATAGCGATCCAAACGACGAGTGCGACTACGCCGACGATTCTATGCACAACATCCTCATCCGTAGCTTCGCCATTTCCTTGCGTCGTTCCAGTCGCTTCCGCGGGTGGAACGACGGATATCGTGCCTCTTCGAGGCCAGAGTCAAGGGGGGGCTATCTGAACGAAACCTATCAAAAGGTGAGGTTGGTCGGGGCGGCGGGATTCGAACTCGCGACCCTCTGCTCCCAAAGCAGATGCGCTACCAGGCTGCGCTACGCCCCGACATACCTGTTGATTGTACCACTCTCTACTTTTTCGGCCTTTTTGCGCTGGCCGGGTCGAGCCGCAGATAGGCCGCTGCCGCGCGATAACGCACCTTTTCGCTTTTGTCCCCAAACAAACCCGCCAGTTTGCCTCGCATCACCGGGTCCCGCGAACCCGCAGCGAGTTGCACCCCGGCCGCCCGTACGCTCCAATCCTCGTCCACAAAAGCTCGGTCGAGCATGGACGGGCACGCGGAAGCCCGCTTTTTCGGATCCTGACAGAGCAGAATCAAGGACGTCGCGCGGGCCGAAAAACTCTCATCCGTCAACATTTGACTCACCGCCGAAACGCCCGCGCCAAGCCCGGGAACGGGCACGAAAATCATGCCCCTCTGTGCCACGAACAAGATCGCCGATTGCGGCGTCTTGAGCTTTCGCATCACCTTTCGCATCTCGCTTTTTGCGAAGTTCGACTTGGCTTTGGCCTCTTCGGCGAAGATGTCTTCAAGCAACTCCGCGCCGGCGGGGTCGCCGATTTTCCAAAGGGCGCGGGCGGCGGCGTAGGTGACTTCGGGGACGGAATCCTGCAGGGCTTCCTTAATAATCGGGTAGCGCGTCCGGTCGCCGAGATCGACGAGGCTGTCGAGAGCGGCTTGGCGCACGAGGACGTCCTTATCCTTGGCGAGTGCAGTGAGTAAGTCAGCCACTTCGTCCTTGGCGGGTGCCATGCTGAGGGCTACCGCCACTTCCCGCCGCTTTTCCGGGCTTTTCTCGACGAAGCCATCCCGCAGGACAATTCTCGCCTGCTCGGCGGACTGGGACCATGCGAGCCCCGAGAATAGCAACACAGATAGAATTCTCATAGTCCATTGTGGCTGATCTGATAAACTCACGCCCATGCAGCGTCGTCAATTTTTAAGTCTCGCAGCCGGCTCCCTAGCCGCAGTCACCGCCGCCCCTTCGGCCCGTCCGAACATTATTGTCATGATGGCTGATGACATGGGTTGGTCTGATCTGGGGTGTTATGGATCGGAGATTGCGACGCCGACCCTGGACCGGCTCGCGGCCAATGGCTTGCGTTTCACCCAGTTCTACAACACCGCTCGCTGTTGCCCGACGCGGGCTTCACTCCTTTCCGGGTTGTACCCGCACCAAGCGGGTATTGGCCATATGATGAACGATAATGGCTTGCCCGGCTATCGGGGCAACTTGAACAAGAGCTGCGTGACGATTGCGCAGGTGATGAAAAGCTCCGGCTATCAGACGGCGATGTGCGGCAAATGGCACGTGACGCCGAAGTCGATCGCCGAGCAGCCGGGCGGCAAGGACAACTGGCCCGTCCAGCGTGGGTTTGATCACTTTTTTGGCACGATCGATGGAGCGGGCAGCTTCTACAACCCGGGTACCCTGACGCGGGACAACAGCTACATCGAGCCAGAAGAAAAGGACTTCTACTATACCGACGCGATTGGGAAAAACGCGGTGGCCTACCTCGACAAGTTTTCGGCGAAGGCGGACCCGTTCTTCTTATACGTTGCCTTCACAGCTCCCCATTGGCCGCTTCACTGTCCGGAGGAGACGGTTGCCAAATACAAAGATACTTACAAAGACGGCTGGGATCAGTTGCGGCTGAAGCGGCATGCCAAGCAGAAGAAACTTGGTCTCGTGAAGGCGAACTGGGAGTTGACGCCGCGGGATAAGTCTGTGGCCGCGTGGGTCGATGCGCCGGATAAAGATTGGGAAGCGCGGCGGATGGCGGTTTATGCGGGGATGATCGACCGGCTCGACTATGCGGTAGGCCAAGTGGTAAGAAAGCTGGAAGAGAAGAAAATGTTGGAGAATACGCTGATTCTCTTTCTGGCGGACAACGGCGGGTGCGCCGAAGGCATGGGCACGACCCCGGACAATACGAGCCCGAATACTTCCGGCAAACCGAAGACGACTCGCGACGGCCGGACCGTTCGGTATGGCAACACGCCGGACATTCTGCCGGGTCCGGAGGACACTTACACGAGCTATGCGACATCGTGGGCGAACGCGTCGAACACGCCGTTCCGCATGTATAAACATTGGGTGCACGAGGGGGGCATTTCAAGCCCGCTGATTGCTCATTGGCCGGCTTCGATTAAGCGCCGGAACGCCATGTCGAGCGAGCCAAGCCACTTGATCGACATCATGGCGACCTGCGTTGATCTGGGCAAGGCCAAGTACCCGACCGAATGGAAGGGCGAGAAAATCACGCCGATGGAAGGCAAGAGTTTAGGACCGGTGTTTTTGACCGGCAAGCGGACCCCGCACGAGGCGATCTATTGGGAGCACGAAGGCAACCAAGCGATTCGTATGGGCCAATGGAAGCTCGTGAAGATGCACGGCGGCGAATGGGAGCTTTACGACATTGACGCAGATCGGACCGAGTTGAACAATCTCGCCTCCGCCCAGCCGGAGCGGTTGAAAACGATGGCCGCGAAATGGGATAGCTGGGCCAAACGAGCCATGGTTGCACCCTGGCAGAGTTGGGCCCAGCCGAAGAAGGCGGGGAAGAAGAAGGCCTAGCCGCGTCGACCGCCGAACACGTGCCGCTTGGCGGTCCACTTGGCTTCGAGATACTCGCCCATGTTCAGGGTGCCGGAGATTTCGTTGCCGGTGAGTTGACCGGAGAACTCGAACTGAAGGGAATCGCCGTGGCGTTCGGTGTAGCTGCTCGTGAGCCGGACGCGGTCGCCTTCGACGCTGCCGCGGAGGTCGCGGGAGACGAAATCGCCTTGGTGCGTGCCTTCGACCTGGCCACCAGCCTGCTTCAGATGGAGGACGTGGGTGGAAGCGCTGGCCAGGTATTGAATCTGCACGTCCCAACGACCGGAGAGGTCGGCGGCTGGGGCGGCGGAGGATTTTGGGGATTCCGGCGGCGGAGATTGGAGCGTAGCGACGATGCGGTCGGCGACGATTTTCTCATCGCCGGGGGCCATCATGTAGGGCACCACTTGGATGCTGTTAGGGCCGGCCCCGGTGGGGAGGGCGATGCGGGGTTCGGTCGTGAAGAGGTGCTTGGCGAGGGCGGTGCCGGTGACGCCGACTTTGGCGGGATCCCATTTGATGACAAGGGTGGGGGTGTTGTTCGAGAGTCCTTCGGGGAGTCGCACTTCGGTGGTTACTCCCGGGAAGGTGGCGACGCGGCGGGCGACGTGGTCCAGGCGAGAGTTCCATTGGGCCCATTCGGCTTTATGGTCGCGTTTGAGCCACATTTCGACGGCCATTAGCATCCCAACGGCTTCCTCTTTGCCGATTTTCATGGAGCGAGCGAAGCCATGATGGGGCGAGCTATGGACCCAGGCGGCCCGGACGAGATCTTTCTTGCCGAGGAGTAGCCCGGCGGTTTGCGGTCCACGCATGCACTTGCCGCCGCTGTAGGCGACCAGGGTGGCACCGGCTTGGAGGTGGACGTTGGGAACAGTGAGGCCTTCGGCGGCGGCGTCAACGAAGACGGGGACGTTGCGCTTGCGGGCGAGTTCGCAGATGACTTTCGTCGTGAGGGGTCCGGCCTCGGCGTTGGGCCCGGCGAGGATGTAGACCATCGCGGTTTTCGGTCCGAGAGCGGCTTCAAACTCTTCGACGGTGCCGGCTTCAACGACAGTGGCGCCGACGGCGCGGACGGCGGCGTCGTAGACGTTGCGGGAGTGATTGGGAATGATGACTTCGGTTTTGGTGAATCCTTCGAGGTTGGGGATGCGGACGTGGAGATCGGCGTTGCCGCCAGCGATGCAGGCCGCTGTTGCATGAGTGATGGCGGACGAACAGCCGCAGGTGACCATGCCCCATTCGGCCTGGGTGAGTTCGGCGAGGCGGGCACCGATGCCAGCCATAAGTTCATCAATATGGACGTAGTGTTGCGAGGCTTCGGTCATGGCCATGCGCACTTCCGGGAGCATGGTGGAGCCGCTGATGATGGTGAATGTGCCGCGGGCGTTGATGAGCGGTTTGACGCCGATCGATTGATAGATGGAGGTGCCGAGTTGGAGTCCGGTGGTGGGAGCTGCGGCTGCTTTTGCGGGGAGCAGGCCGGCGAAGAGGCCGAAGGCGGATCCGCGAAACACATCGCGGCGGAGGAGAGACTGGCCCAGGGCGGGAAGGGGTTCGTTTTTGCGCGAGGAGCCGAAGAGGTGTTTCGAGAAAAATTTCTTCATCGAACTACTCTACCCGCTTCGGCGGGAAGTAGTAGCGGCGGAGGAGACCGCGGGCGCGGCTCAGCCGGGACATTACGGTGCCGAGGGGGATTTGGAGTTGATCGGCGACTTCTTTGTAAGAGAGTTCTTCGAGGTCGGCGAGTTGGAGGACCTGGCGGTAGGGGGTAGGCAGTTGGGCGAGGGCGCGGGAGAGGTCGAGATCGGGCAGGGATGGAGGCGTAACGAGATGTTCGATCGAATGGTGAGAAGGCCAGCGGCGGCGCTGGTGGCGGGCGCAGTGAAAAAGGATGCGGAAGAGCCAGGCGCGGAAGTTGGTGCCGGGTTCAAAGCTGGGGAACTTCCTCCAAGCGATGAGAAAGGTGTCTTGGAGAAGGTCTTCGGCGGGGACTTGGTGACCAACGAGCCTGACGGCGGCGCGGAGCAGGGCGGGTTGATGGCAGAGGGCTTCGACGGCGAAGTGGTGAGAAAGGCTCAGGGTGTCCACGTAGCAAAGTTCGCAAGTGGTTGGAATAAAGTCACGTTTAAAAGGAATATAGGGTCATGATTCAGCATTTCGTAACAATTTTCTTAGCCGCGGTGAGCATCGCGGCCGCCCAGCCGCTGCAATATACGTTGCTGCCGGCGGGCACGACGGCTCCGGCTGGACGGTCGGACGGGACGATTGTGCACGACCCGGTGGGTCGGCAACTGTTTCTGTTTGGGGGCTCGGCCTCCGGTGCGCGGAACGACCTATGGGTATATTCGCTGGAGCGCAAGGAATGGCGAGAGCTACAGCCGACGGGAGCGAGGCCCGTACCGCGGTGGGGACATACGCTTGTACTGGACGAGGCGCGGCGCCGGCTCGTGATGTTCGGTGGACAGGCTTCGGGCTTCTTCAACGACCTATGGACGTACGACATTGTGCGGGGGAACTGGACGCAAGTCGGGCAGCCGGGAGACGGGCCGAGCCGCCGGTACGGGCACTCGGGCATCTTCGAGCCGGGTCGCGATCGCGTGATTATTTCGCACGGGTTTACGGATGCTGGGCGATTCGACGATACGTGGGCGTACGAGTTTGGGACAAGCCGGTGGCGAGATATTTCGCCGCGGAACAACCGGCCGCTGCGCCGTTGCTTACACCACGCTGTCTATGACGCGATGCGGGGTCAGATGCTGCTGTACGGCGGTTGCGCGAGTGGATTTGGGCCATGCCCGCTGGGCGACCTGTGGGCGTTCGACTTAGCGAGGGGGGAGTGGACCGAACAGGTGGCTTCGCCGGCTCCGGCTCCGCGGCAATACTATGGCCGGTCGTACGATACGGGGCGGGATCGGATGATTCTGTTTGGCGGGTCGGGGCGGGGGAATTTGAGCGATACGTGGGAGTTCAACCCCGGGCTGCGGCAGTGGCGGGAGGCGGTGCTGGAGGGGCCGGCACCGAGTGCCCGGTTTCGCCATGAGAGCGCCTATGGAGAGGGCATCACTTACTTTTTCGGTGGTTCGACGGAGCAGGGGCTGACGAATGAGCTTTGGCAGTTGGGTCCGAGGCAGGCGGTTACCGCCGGGGTAACGGCGGTGGTGAATGCGTTTGACGGGAGCACGGGAGCGGTAGTACCGGGCGGCCTAGTTTCGATTTACGGTTCGGGGCTGGGGAACGCAGTGAGCTGGAATGGGCTGCTTTCGACGGTTCTTTATGCCGATGCCGCGCAGATTAACGCCCAGGTGCCGGAGGGGCTGGCGGGGGCGGCGGAGGCGCGGTTGGTGGTTAGGTCTACGAGCGGAGAGAGTGCGGCGGTGACGTTTCCGGTCGTAAAGGCGCGGGTGGGGTTGTTTCCTCGAGCCTGGAACCAGGATGGCGGTCTGAACGGGCGTGAGAATCCGGCGG
>JBBRIO010000064.1:0-14351 GCA_038220855.1 Bryobacterales bacterium
AAGCGTTCAGGCCCATGGGGAGCCATCGCGAGCGGATAGCGGGCGACGGCACCCATAAAAATGCTCGCAAAGCCGACGGAGAGACACGTGGCCGCGGTGACGGCGGCCACGGGCATTCCGGTGGCCGCCAGTATCGAAGGGTTGACGAAAATGATGTAGGCCATCGTCAGGAACGTCGTGCAACCGGCCAGGACTTCCGTCCGCCAGTTCGTGCCTGATTCGGCCAGTTCAAAATACTTTGCCAGCCAGCGCATTAGTTGACGCGAATGGAGCTAACGCGGTTGTTCCAGTTCCCGCGTTTGAGATTGCCCATGTTAGCCACGTTGCGAGTGATCGCTTCGGTCTGGCCCCGCAAGTCATCCTGGTCGAACACTTCGACTCGGGAGGCACGACCGAAGAATCGGATTGAACTGAAACGGTTGTTCCACTCGCTGCTCATACGACGGCGCTCATCCCCGGAGACCACGCAGAACGCTTCGCCGCGAAAATTGGTGTCGGTATAGAAACAAGCCCCGTTGCCGTCGATCTTCCACATGTTGGCGTTCTGATCGAAATACTTCTGCTGGTTCCCGGCTCCGGCACCCTTCGGCGGCAAACCATTGTTGTTGTAGTTATCGTTCCGGTTGTTTCGGTTATTCCGGTTTCTGCGATTGTTGTTGTTATAGTTATCGTTGTTATTGGTGTCGTACCGGCTGTTACCCTGACGGTTGACCTGATTGTTGTTGTTGTTGTTGTTATTGTAACTATTGGAGACCCGGCGAAGGCTCCATTGCTGGTTGATCTCGTTATTGCGGTCGTAAGTGTTGATCTTCACGCCATTGTTGGTGGAGCCTTCGGGGATATCGAGCGCCTTGCCGGAGGCGTTGACGATAATCACCGAGCCGTTGTTGCCGGATTCGAAGCGCCAGCGTTGTGAGTCGCTGTTGCTGACGGGCTGGCCGGAGACGGGCTCGGAGTTGTTGGCCCGGGTCTGGGTCAGAGCGTTGCCATTCATCCCGTTGCGGAGGATGACGAATCCGCCGCCCGCGTCTTGGACGTCCCAATACTGGTTGTCGGTGTTGCGGCTATCGTACTGGATGACGGTGCGTTGGTCGTTGCGGTCGAGGTCGAGCACTTTTCGTGAGACGTTACTCATGATCTCGTACCGGCCGGGGCCGTTGTAGCCGGCTTGGCCGAACGCGGCCAAGGGGAGGAGCACACTGAGAAGTAGTTTCTTCATGACAGTGAGATGCTTTTTCTAGTAGCCGAGTTCCTTGAGCACCGAATTCGCTTTATATACTTTACGGAGACTCTCGACAATGCCTTGGCTGGCGACGTGGACGGAGCGTCCGCGGGTATCGCGATACAGGTATTGATTGGGGAGGCCTTCGATGTTCCCATCAAAAAGAATTCCGATGAGTTCGCCTTTCGTGTTCACGGTGGGGCTGCCGGAGTTGCCGCCGTGGGTGTCGGCCGTCGAGACGAAATTGTAGGGCGTCTTGAGCTTCAGCGTGGACTTGGCCGCGAGCCAATTGGGGGTGAGCGCAAAAGGCTCGACGCCGGTAGCCCGCGCGAAGAGCCCGGCGAAGTCGCTGGCCCAAGGGACCGCAACGCCGGCCGCGTTGGTGTAGCCCTTGATGGGGGCATAGCTAAGGCGGAGCGTGAAGGTCGCGTCGGGGTATTCCCCGTCGCCATAGGCGGCGAAGCGGGCTTGGGCGATGCGGGAGGCGCTGGCGGTGGTGACGGCCTGGACCCGATCCTCATACCGCTTGCGAGCGTTGCGGGCAGGCCCTTCGAGGGCTTGGACGACGGTCATCATTGGGTCGTCGAAAGCGGCCGGGGATTTGCGGACGGATACGTCAGCCAGATTCGAGTTCGTCACGTAGAATTCGGCGGCGGCGGCGGGGGCGCGGCCGGCCAGGATCTGGATGACGAATGGCTCGGTGGGGCCGAACGTCGTGACGAGGTTCTCAAAGAACGTGGTCAGGGTCAGCTTCTCGAGGGTGGGATAGATGGGGGCGGCGGAATAGAGGCCCTGCTCCATGGCGTCCAGATTGGCGTCGTTCCACTCGCGAAGGCGCTCGCCGTTCGGTTTGGCCTTTTCGGTCTTGTAGCGCAGCAGCCCCTTGGCGAGGCCGAACAGTTCGGAGCCGGAGCCCGGGGCGCGTTCGAGGTAGGAATAGGTCGCATAGAAGGCCTTGTACTCGTCAAGGGCGGCGGCGATCTCGTCCCAGGTTTTGCCGAAGCGGGCTTGTTTGGCGTCGTCGTCGCCGATCGCCTTTCGCAGCTTGGTTTCCTGCTCGAGTTTGCGGCGCATCAGTTCGGAGTCCTTCAAGCCTCCGAGGAAGCCGGTCCGCGCCTTGACACTGTTTTGGAGGCCGGCGAGAAGGTCGCGGGCGATGCGCTTGTTTTCGGGGTCCAGTTCGCCGAAGGCCAGGAGCTTTTTGATCAAGCGGCCGTTCGATTCCAAAGAGAAGGGCATGACCACGTCGCGCTGAAATTCCAGATCGGAGTAGGTGGCGAGGCGATCGGTGGAACCGGGGTGGCCCGAGGTGAAGGTCAACTCGCCGTTTTTGGCTCCGGTTTTCGACCAGGGGAGGAAGTTCTTGACTTGGACCGGCTTGCCGTTTTCATAGGCGCGGAAGAACGTGAAATCGAGGCAGTAGCGGGGGAAGGTGAAGTTGTCCGGATCGCCGCCGAAGGCCGCGATGGCTTCCTCGGGCGCAAAGACTAAGCGGACATCGGTGTATTTCTTGTACTCATAGAGATCGTACTGGCCGCCGGAGTACAAAGTGACCACTTGGCAGCGGTTACCGGAGGCGGAGCATTCTTTTTCGAGAGCGGACGTGTTCGAGCGTCGCATGCGGGCGGCGTCGGCGGGAGGCGTTGCGTCCGTCGTGCCGGCCTTGATTTTGCCGGTGACCGTTTCAATTTTCAGCAGGACGTTGACTTCGAGATTCGGGCAGGGCTTTTCGCCGGCCGGGGAGGCCGCGGCAAAGCCATTCTTCATGTAGTCGTTTTGCTTGGTAGCGACTTGGTAGATGCAGTCGGCGCCGACGTGATGATTCGTGAAGAGCAGGCCGTTCGGCGAGACGAAGGAGCCGGAGCCACCGTTATTGAAACGGACCGAGGACAGTTGGAGGCGATTCAGGAACTGGTCGGTGACGGTGAACCCATAGGCCTTTTTGACGGCGGCGCGGGGGAACTTGTTGAACAGCCACATGCCTTCGTCGGCGGCGCAGGGCAGGGTCAGAAGCAGGACAACTACGGGAAGAAGCAGGAGACGGCGCATTGCTCCCATTGTCACACAGGGAAATTTACAGGGCTCTAAGTGAAAGAAAAAAAGCACTTTATGCGAAATTTTGTTGCATCCTGAGTGTACAGCAAGCCCGATCGTGTGAGATACTACAAGTTCGGCGTACCGCAATGAACCAAGTGGACGAGGCGATTGCCCGTTATCACAAGATCCTCGAAACAGAACCTTTCCGCGATTTAGGCTGGGTAGAGCAGTTCCATGCTACTTTGCGGACTCGGAACCTGGAACTGTCTGGTCGTCCCGTTTCGCCCTTTTTGCGGCCGAATCTGGTGACGCGGAAGCAGTTTGATTCCTTGGTAACAGGGGGTCAGTTGTTGGCGTCGGCCGTGGATAAGCTCCGGCAGTTGGCGATGGCCGATGCGACTTTGCTTGCGCGAATGGATCTGCTGCCCGCCGAGCGGATGTTGGCTGCGGTGAATCCTGGTTACAAGCACTTTGCGGTGACTGGTTTGCTCGATACCGCAATCGAAAACGGCCACATGCGGTTTTCCGATTACAGCGCCGCGACGCCCGTGGGCGTGCTTTACAGCGAAGTGTTGGGCGATGTGTTTTTTGAAACGGGTCCGGCTAAAGAGTTCCGTAAGAAGCATAAGCTATCGAAGTTGGGCGGGGTGAAGTTTTTGCAGGCCGCGCTGCTCAAGGCCTACAAAGAGTTTGGGGGCAAGAAGGCGCCGCAGGTGGCGATTCTTGAAATGAAGCACCCGTTCGCGACGCTCGAGAGCCGCGAGTACCACTTACTCGCCGAGAGTTTCACCGCGCATGGGGTTCCGACGATTGTCTGTTCTCCCGAACAGTTAGAGTACAAGAACGGGATTCTGCGCAAGGGTGAGTTTGTCATTGACATTGTTTACCGGCGGATGAAGACGCGGGAGTTCGTCGTGCAGTTCGACCCAAACAATCATCCCTTGGTCCGGGCCTACCGCGAAGGGGCGGTCTGCCTTGTCAATAGTTTCCGCTCCGATATGGCGCAAAGGAAAGCCATTTTTGATCTCTTGACCGATGAAACCGTGTTGACCCATTTCCCGCAGGCCGACCGGAAAGCGATTCGGTCGTTGATTCCCACGACGCGGGTGGTGAGCGAACGGAAAGTGGCGTGGGACGGGACGAAAGTAGTCGACCTGCCGCAGTTTATTCTCGATAACCGCGAACGATTGGTTCTGCGTCCGAACGATGACACCGAAGAACGACAGACGTTCGTGGGTGCCGAGACCCCGGCCGCGAGTTGGGAACGGGCGATCCGGACAGCGCTGCGGAGCCCGTATGTGGTCCAGGAAAACGTGAAAGTGCCAACCTCAATATTCCCGGTTTACAGCTACGGGTCAGTAAGTTTGAAAGAAATGCGCGTCGATGTGCAGCCGCACGTCTATCTGGGTAAGGTGCAGAGCGCGTCCAGTTGGTTGACGCCGGCGGCGGGGACCTTCTCGACGGTTACTGGCCTGACTTCGACTTACATTCTCGAGCCGAAGTAACACCCTAGAGCAACTCCTGACAGAATAGAGGGACTCTGGATTTTTGGCGGCAAATCCATATGGCGCGACCATACTCAGGTGATTTGCCTGAAAAGTTCGTATCCGCGTACGAGGCGGGGAATATCGGCTGGAGAAGCTAGCCGCCACGTTTCAGGTGAGCCGTGGGTGGGCCGAGAGGATCTGGAAAGCGCCAGATCTTAATCCGATTGAACCCTGCTGGTCACTGCTCAAAGCGCGTTTACGGCAACTCAAAGCCCGATCGTTGGAGGCCCTCGACGTCGCTCTCCCACAGGCGCTCGCCTTGATGTCGCCGGAGACGGCGAGAAACTGCTGCAAGCATTTTGGATATGCCCTTGGTTAAGTCAGGAATTGCTCTAGCGCCATCTAACGTGTCCGAAGTTGTAGGTGAGGCCGACGCCGAAGTGGTGGTCGGGGACGCCGTGCGTCAGGGTATAGTGCTGGCCATAGACGTTTGCGGCGAGCCGGCTGGAGATTTCGTATTCGGCCCCTTCAAAGACCGACAGGTACGAGGGCAGGGCGGTGGAGCGCTCCCACTGGACGCTGCCGTAAGCGGTAACGTGCTTCGTGACCCGACGGCCGAAGCCGGCGATGGCGTCGGCGGTACCCGCCGGGTTAGAGGCCGAAGCGGCGGTCGCCCCGGTCCAGCCGAAGGAGCCGGAGACCGAGTTTTTACCGAAGTCGTAGCGGGCGAGGACGGTAGCGCCGAGGCGAACGCCCGAATCGTTGCGCAAAAGAAACGTGGCCTGCGGGGCGACGGCGATATCGAGGTGAGGGCCGTTGTACAGGACCGTCGTCGCGGTAGCCGTGAGATGGTCGGAAAAGTGAGTCGTGCCGCTGTCGTGAGCGATTGCGTCAAAACCAAGGCTGTATTCGGTGCGACCTACAGAGTACTTCCAGGTTTGCGGTTGGTAGTAGGAGTTGGGCCCGAGGGTGTTGTTCCATTCGACTTCCAGGGTGCCGGGATCGGAGATGAGCGGATTGACGAACAACCGCTGGCGAAGGGCGATGCTGGACGCCCGGCGAACGCGGCTGGAGACTCGGCCGGCGACGGGGCCAGCCAGCAGGAGCGCGACGATGAGCACGCGGAGCGGCATTACGGTTTAGGGTGCACGGCGGGGGGCGGGAAGCGCCGTTTGGTGGCCTGCTCGAAACTATAGCCGAGTTCGATCAGACGTGGTTCCGAACACGCCGTGCCGGTGAAGCTGACGGCGAGCGGGGCGGGCTTGGGGTTGAAGCCGTCGGGCGGTGCAGGGTTCAGGACGTTGGGAACCTCACCGAAGGGAACCATCATGGTCGGGTAGCCCGGCTTGGCGGCGATGCCGGCCCCGGCTCCGCCCGGAAAGAGCAGGGCGTCGAGCTTGTTGGCCGTCATCGCGAAGTCGATGCCTTCGGTGGCGCTGAGTTGGAGGTCCTTGGCGCGGTCTGCTTCGTAGCGGGCGCGGTCGGAGACCAGGTCCATTTCGTCCGAGATATCGAGGTTGGACTGGCCGTACTTGAGCGAACCGGCGGGGACGTGGGCGAGGTTCCATTCGCGGAGTTCGGTGAGCGTCTTGACGGGGGCGGTGGGGCCGAGGGTGGCGAGCCAGGCGTTGAAATCGCGCTTCATGCCGTACTTGAAGACGACAGAGCATTCGGCATCTTTGTCCTTGGCGCCGCTGGCACCGCTGCAGGTTCCCCAGCGTTGGAAGGTGCGGGCGGTGACGCTGGGCAGGTCAACCGGGTCGATGATGACGGCACCTTCCTTGATGAGGACGGCGATGGCGTCGGCCATGACCTGGGCCGAGGCGGGATCCTGACGGTCATAGAACGAGGCCCGAGGGATGCCGATGCGAGCGCCTTTGAGGCCATCGCGGCGGAGGAATTTGGTGTAGTCGTTTTTCGCTGGCGGCACACAGCGTTTAGTGGCGGGGTCGTTCGGGTCGAGGCTTTCCAGGACGCCGAGGAGGACGGCGGTATCGGCGACGGACTTGGCCATGGGGCCGGCGGTGTCCTGGTCGGCGGTGATGGGAATGATGCCATAGCGGGAGATGCGGCCGACGGTGGGCTTGATGGCGGCGAGCCGATTTTGGTTGGCGGGCGAGAGGATGGAGCCGGAGGTTTCGGTGCCGATGTTGGCGGCCCAGAAGTTGGCGGCGGTGCCGATGCCGGAGGACGAGCCGCCGGTCATGAGGACGGGGCGGCCGTCGGCGGTGGGGCGGGGGTCGCGGCGGGGATCGTAGGGGTTGAAGCCGTAGCTGCCGGCGGAGTTATAGTTGGTGGGCATGGGGGTGGGGCCGCCGGCGACCCAGTTGGCGAGTTCGGTCATGCCGGTTTTGGCGATGATGATGGCCCCGGAGGCGCGAAGGTTTTTGGTGAGGGTGGCTTCGTAGGGCGGGGTGAAGCCGACGAAGGCGAGGGCTCCGCCGGTAGTGGGCATATCTGTGGTGTGAATATTGTCTTTGAGGGCGATGGGGATACCGTGAAGGGGCCCACGGAGGCGGCCTTGCTTGCGTTCGAGGTCAAGTTGGTCGGCTTCGGCGAGGGCGCGGGGGTTGACGGCGAGAGAGGCGTTGAGGAGGTCTTCGTATGTGGCGATGCGTTCGAGATACTGCTGGACCAGTTGCCGGGAGGTGACTTTCTTTTTGCGAAGGGCTTCCTGCATCTGCGGGATGGTGGCTTCGATGACCGAGAATTTGGTGGGGCGCTGAGCGAAGGCGGGGGTCAGCGAGAGGAGGATGAGGGCGGAGATGAGACGAGAGATCATTAGCCCTAGGCTAACAGGCTACTGTTTCCGTTCTTACAGTTCGTATCGCGATTGCTCGAAAGTAGCAACGCCGCACCGCCCGCGCCGCAGGTCGAGCAGCCCAGAACCCCGGTCCATTTCGGCGGCAATCGTTGTCTCCCAGGCGCGAACCGCACAGCCTTTTCCTCAGAATCGGATACGACGAGGTACGTCTCGCCGACAGTAAAGCGCGTCCAACAATCGCCATCGGACTCGAGAACGTCGAATTGTTTTCCAACGGGCCCCGGAAAACGCTGACTCACTTCCAGCCCAGCCTGCGGGGGCGGCGAAAACCGCCGTTTCGGCGCGCGGTGGGAAGGTTCAAAGTGGCGGCGCAGCTTCGCAGAAACAGGCGGCGAGCGAACCTTTCAATGACAGTAACAAGATCAAGTCGAGCAAGTGGCCGGAGCAGGTGTATTCGCTCTCGGCACTAGTGAACCCCGCCGGGTTCTGGTTCCATCGAGAAGAACTTGAGCGCACAGGGCCGCTTGAGTAGGTCAATTGTAACGCCCTCCTGGACGGTGGGCGTCCAGCCCGGGCGATGCGATGAGATGGTGTAATTGCCCGGAAACAGGTCGCGAAATGAGAACGCGCCCCCCCTGTTTGTTCTGGTCTCACGAACAACTCCGGGGCCCTCCAATCGAACCGTGAACGACGTTTCGCCTGGGCTTCCGTCCGGCCGTTTCGTATGGTCGAACACCATGCCGTGGATGGCTGGAGAAGCCACATTATGCGGGGTTTCGTTCACCTCGGCCGTAGCGGTACCAATGTTGGCGGTCCACTCGCGGTTCCGCCAGTAGGCATCCACCAAATACTGTTTGCCCGGTGTGAACCCGTTGGTACAGACGCCCCATTCGCCGCCGCCCGGAACAACGAATGTCGGATTCGAAGGGCCAACGAAGGACTCGTCGACTCGGAAGGTGGTCTTACGATCTATGACTAGTTTCGCCTCTTTTGCCTCCCGCACTTCCGGCGGCAAGGTCGCGAACGTTTCGCCGGAGTTCGTCGGCGTCTGCTCGATAGATCTTTTCGATCGACAACGCGATGCCGATGAACACCATGTGGTCGGATGCCTTCGCGTCGGGAGGCCATGCGCAGAACAATACCGGTTCATTACTGCAAAAGCATGGGAGGAGTTTTGCCGCCAAAAAGAAAAAGAGGGTCGCTAGACGGATAGGCTAACCTTCCACTTGGACCAGTTTAGCTCGACCTCCGCCAGCGTCGGGTAGAGGCCAGGGTTGTGTCGCTGAAAAGAGAGAGCAGAGGAAGAATAGGCGGGCTGGATCTCCTGGCGAAAGATGGCTTCGGCATCGGGCGGCAGACTTGGTGGGAGAGCCGGCTCGCGAAAGAGATAGAGGTTGGCCAGGATTCGCCAAGCGCCGAGACGGACTTGCATAGCTTCTGGCGACAGGCCGCGGAGAGGTCGGGCCAGAGTGAGGACGGCTGCAAAATGCTGGCCGACGTTCGAGCGGAGCTTATAGGGCTGAGCACCGCGCTGGAGGATGGCGGCGAAGAGCCAATCGTCCGGGAAGCCGGCCCAGTCTCCGGCGATCTCGAAGAGATTCGATTCGACAATCGGCGCGACTTCGTTCCGGAAAATGGCTTCCAGTTCAACGCCAGAGTAAGGGGATTGAGCGATGGCGCGGGCGGTGGAGGGATAGTTGAGGCGGACGTCGGTGTCGAGGAAGAGGTCGGAGAGAGCGAGCCAGAGAGGCTGACGGAGGGAGACGTCCATGGACGCATTGTAGCGACATGCCCAGTTCGCCGACGGTGACCGGCGAGCTGGGCACAGGATTCGCTTAGGAGCGCACCGGCCGCTCCGTACCGGAGCGAGTCCGTTGTGCGCGATTCATCAAAAGATGAACTTCAAAGCGATCTGCATGTTGCGCGGTTCGCCGAAGCCGAGGCCAGGAGCGGAGCCGCCGTTGCGGGTGTTGGTCATCACGCCGAACGTAGCGGCGCTGGCCAGGGAGGTGCCGGGGTTGGCCCAGTTGGTGCGATTGAAAAGGTTAAAGATTTCAAAGCGCAACTGGGTGGAGAGCTTCTCGGTAATCGGAGTCGCCTTGAAAACCGAGAAGTCGACCGAGCCGAAGCCAGGGCCATAGATGGCGTTACGGCCCAGATTGCCGAAGGTGCCCTGTGCCGGGCGACCGAAGGCGGAAGGATTGAACCAGCGCTGGGTGCGGACGGCCGGGTTCTGGACAACGCCGCTGAACGGATCACCGACCAGATCGACGCGGTCGCGCGATTCGCCGGTGCCGCTGACGTTGGTGCCAGCGAGGATGTTCAACGGGCTGCCGCCATGGAAGGTCATCAGCGAGTTGACGGTCCAGCCTTTAGTAAGGAGCGGAAGCGCCTTGCCGAAGCGGGGGATGTCATAGGAGACAAAGCTCGTGACAATGTGGCGGATGTCAAACGTCGAATTGCCGCGTTCGTTCCGGAGATCGTTCGAGTTAGTCGGCATGTTATTCCGCACGTCCGAGGTATTATCGATGGCGTGGCCGTAAGTGTAGTTGAAGTTAGCCGTCATCCCCTTGAAGAGCGACTGCCGAATCGACGCCTGGAGCGAGTTATAGCTGCTGTTGGTCGCCGAGTTGAGCTCGTTGATCGCGGCCAATTCGGGATACTGGTTGAAGAACGGACGCCGCTGTTGCGCGCCGGCGGTGGGGCCCGGAGTCGGCATGTTGATGTTCTGCAACACGCTGAGCTTGCGGCCGCCGCTGGCGACGTAGCCAACCTGAACGAGCGTGGAGGCGGTGAACTGATGCTGCACGTTCAAGTTGTAATTCATCACATACGGGATGCGGTAGTTCTGGTCGATGGCGTAGGCACCGAACGGCGGGCGGGGTTGCGCGCTGCCGAAGATGGACTGGTTCAGCGAGAGATCGACGCTCGAAAGCGCGATGGAGTAGACGGGCGAGGAGCCACCGGGATTGGCGTGGACGCCCGCGGAGCCGCCGTTCGGGGCGGCGGTATTGGCGACGATGAAGTTCAGCGGCGGCACGTCGTAGAAGAGGCCGAAGCTGCCGCGGATGACCGTCTTACCGCCCTTGATCGGGGTGTAAGCAAAGCCGAAGCGAGGCGCGAAGTTGTTCAGATCGCGTTGATAGAGCGTCTCAAGACCGGCACCGGGTCCGACGAAGCCCTTGCCGGCGACGAAGGTGGTGATACTGTTTTTGGCGTCGTGCAGGGGGCCATGGTAGGTGTAACGCACGCCGAAGTTCAGGTTGAGTTTCGAGTTGACCTGCCAGTTGTCATGGGCCCACCAGTCGAACGAATTCTGGTAGTAGTCGCGCTGCAGCTGGCCGCGCGTGATCTGCGCGCCGTTGGCGTTGGAGGTGAAGCCGGCCAGGAAGTCCGACATGGCGCGTTGATTCGTGCTGAGGGTCGAATCCGAAGCCCAGGGACCGCGGGCGCCGTCGAAGGTGAACCGGCCGCGCTTGTTGGTGTCGTAGAAGACGTCGAGGCGGGCGCGACGGAATTCGCCGCCGACCTTGAGCTGGTGACGGCCGATGGTGTAGGAGAGGTTCTCGACCAGATGCCCGGTCGTGTCAATACGGCCGAGCGGCTGGGTCTGGCCGACGCCGGCGAAGCCGCTGATGCTGGTGGTCGGAGCGCCGAGCAGCGTCGCTTCGGTCACCCCGGTGTTCAGACCGATGGCAACCGGATTGGCGCTCGTGTCAAAGTCGTTAAACGTCTGCTTGAAGTAATTCACTCCCACCGTAATCTGGTTGACAAGACGAGCCCCGAAGACGCTGTTCTGCACGATCGAGATGTTGTGCATCCGGCTGGGGGCAACCTGGAAGTACTCTTTGTACGGCGAGCCGGAGTCCGCAATCTGCTTCCCGGTACCGCCGAAGTAGCGGCCGGAGATCGTATGGTTATCGCTGAAGCGGTGGTCGATTTTGACGATCCCGTTATAGGAATCGTAGATGTTTTGGTCGGTCGAAAGAAAGTTGTTCAACGCGCCGGAAGCGGAGTTGAAGCGCGAGGGCCAGAAGGAGCGCATGTTAAGGGCAACCTGGCTGACCGGGACATTGTAGCGGCCCAGGATATTGCGGGCATCGGCAACCCAGGCGTCGGACGGGTGGGTGCTGGCGAAGGAGTTATTCGCAATCGCCTTCTGCGCTTCACCCGTGGCGAAGAAAAAGGTCTTATTCTTGATGATCGGTCCGCCGACCGAGAACCCGTACTGGTTCGACCGGACGACGCGAGGCTTGGAGCCAGCGGCCTGGAGCGGCGAGGGTTCCGCAAAAGCTTCATTGCGATTGAAGAAGAAAGCCGAACCATGCAGGGCGTTGGTGCCGGACTTGATCACCAGGTTGACCGAGGCCCCGCCGTTGCGGCCGGCTTCGGCGCTGGCGTTGGTTTGAACGGAAAACTGGTCGATCGCTTCGACGGGAAGAAGAGTGCCGGCGATGCCGGAGACGCCGCCTTGGTTCACGGCCGAGGAGTTGTGGAAGGCGTCGTTATTGTCCGCGCCGTCGATCTGATAGTTGTTGCCGGAGGTCCGCATGCCGTTGACGGAAGTGGAGGCGGGCGAGACGCCGGGGGTCAGCTTCAACATCTGACGGAAGTCGCGACCGTTCATGGGCAGGTCGGCGACGAGCTTCGGGCCGACAACGCCGATGAGGGCGGAGGAGGTGGTTTCAAGCGAGACCGACTGAGCCGAGACTTCGACGGTGGCGGCCTGCTGCGCGACGCCAAGAGAAACGATGACGTTCGTGGTTTTCGATACGGCGACTTCGACGTTGTCGTAGCGGCTGGTCGCGAAGCCGGCGCGGGTGACGCTGAGGTTGAATTTGCCGACTGGAAGTTCAGCGAAAAGGAATTCGCCCGTGGCTGAAGCGAGGGCGGAACGGGTGAGGCCGGTGGAGGGGCTTTCGATTTTTATCGCGGCGCCGGGGATGGTAGCACCGGAGGCGTCCTGGACGGTTCCGGCGATGTTGCCATTGAAAGTCTGGGCGTAGAGGCCGCCAAAGGCGACGAGTAGGAGCGCAAGTGCTCGCATGAAAAACACCTCAAATGGGGATTTGGGTGCAGCGAGACAGGAGCTGCGGGTAGGCGACGGCTAAAGACGGGCAGACGGCACCAGACGGGTAAGCCACGAGTTTAGCACCTAGGTAGCGGAATTCAAACGTTTAGGCGCGGTGGAGTCTGCGGGGTAGGATTGCATTGAGGCGGATTTCGGTGCGGGTAACGGAATCGTAGTGGTGGAAATCGCCGCACCCTTAGAGCACTTCTTGACTTAAGTAACGGAGCGGCCTTCGGCGAAGGCTAACTCCGAGCGAGTCCGCATTTGGAGGAGGTAATCGTGGTTGTCCGCTTCGATCTGATCAAGCTCTCTCTCGTCGAAGGTATGCCGGAGCAGCAGCGATTTCAGCGCCGCGTTCCGGTCGCCATCAAACGACTCCACCAAGGAGTTCTGAGCCTGTTCGCCTTCTTCGTCGAGCTCCGATTGTACGAGGGCCGTGCCGGTATTCTAACTCTTCGGTTGAGGAACGGGTCCATCGCGAGGACCTGGCCGTCGGCGCGAAGTCGAGCGCGCAGGGGCTCGCAGGGGAGAGCTTGCAGAGGGGTCTGCGTCGCCAATGCTTGTGCCGAAGCGGTTGCCGCAGCTTAGCCGGAAAGGAAAAACGTCATTCCAAACGGATGGCGCCGAAGGCCACATGGGAGTACTAAAAGACACGTCGGCGTTATGAGGTTCGAGCAAGCCACGGCGCGCGGGACGAGAGCCCGATAGGAGATCGAGAAGGCACCCCAATTGCCGCCGCCGAAGTCGAAGCCGGCCGACCCATCTTCAATATTCCGGCGAACATGGTGGGTATCGGGCGGCCAACACGAGATCCCAATAGCGGGCTGCTTGAGGCGGCGGGAGCCGCGGACGTAGAAGTGACGAGGCCAACTGCGGTTGTCGCTCAAGTCAATAGCGGCGAGGCCCCAATCTTTCCAACGCGGGCCGAAGGAGGGGTCCTTGATGGCAAACCTTGATTGACGTGGAGATGCTCGTCGTAGACCCGCCGCCTGTCGGCCAGGGAGCCGGCGGGGTAAGCGTGGTTCGTGCCGTAGAGATTGGCCGATAGGTCGTGCCAACTGCCTTGATTGGTCTTGCTGTTGGGGAGGTCGCGACGGGACGAAAGAGTCGGCCTCCGGCTTGGATGTAACGAAAGAAAATTCCGTAGAGCATGGGGTCCAAGCCCGTGAGCTTGGCGAAAGGGATGCGGCTGGCGGGATGCGAGAGTTCAGCTTGCAGGCGATGGTCGGCTCCGCCGGGTGCGCTGAGCGGTTCGTGTTGGATGGTGGGGGGACGCCGGTAGTCGTCGACGCGGACTTCGAAGTTACGGTAGGTGTTCTTGTTCGTCTCGGCGTATTGGGCGTTGAGCTGTTAGCCTATATTCGGCAGTTGAAGCGCGGCTGCGTGGCGGTCGCCGCTGGAATTGATTGATACTAAACGAGATGATCAATCCCACCCAGTGTTTAGCCCTTCACCCGGAAGGTGAAGCGTTTACCGAGCCCGTCGGCTTCCCCCCGCCGCACCGCCTCGACACCTTTGACGGCCCCGTCAATGCTCGCTGGGAGTCCGCCCCCGCCGTCACCCGAAACGGTGGTCTGGCTTACTTCATCGACTTCCTGAAAGCGAGTAACACTTGGACGGAGTTTGTCAACTCCTGCCCGCTGACTTACTCCAGCCCCAACGCCCCCACCAAAGAGGAAATCCTCGCCACCCTCGTCTACTCCATCCTCATCGGTCAGCGCCGCTACGCCCATATGGCCGCGCTGTCGGGCGATAAAGTCATGGCGACCC
>JBBRIO010000065.1:0-14349 GCA_038220855.1 Bryobacterales bacterium
ATCGGCACGCTGGCGGGCGTCGACTTCGGTGGGGTATTGGAACGGCAGCGGATGGAGCATGGGGTAGCCACGGTCCTTCACTTCCTGGAGGTAGGTGAGGAGGAAGGGACGGAGGCGTTCCCGCCAGGCGGGGTTGGCCATGGGTTGATCCCGGTAGACGAGGGGGATCGTGGCGGCGAGGGCGTCGGAGTCGGGGTAGTGGTCGAGGTTGACGGCGGGGGCCACGGTGCCGGACAAGGACGCATGGACGAGCGAATGGACGAGGGCGCAGGCGTTGGGTTGCTTATCCATTTTACGGGCGTAGCGGGGGACGTCTCGGGCGGAGAGGAGGTCGACGTCGGAGGGCGCATACTCGATCGCGCCGAGGACTTTGAACCGCTCCTCGTAGATCTCTTTGGGCGAGGGGCCGTAGTGGAAGAGGTATTCGAGGCGGTCAGCGCCGGCGATGAGGACTCGGGAGTGGTCCTTGGTGGAATGGGCGAGGTCGAAGCGATATCGGCCGTAGTTTTTGTGGTCGATGGCGTAGCCGGCGGTGGAGAGCAGAAAGGGGGATTGCGTGGCGATTTCGAGGCCGCGAGAGGCGAGCCGGGCGTCGGGCCGGGGGCCGAGGCCGAAGAACTCTTCGTCGGCGGGGGAGAGGCGGTCGATGATGATTTCGCTATCGACGCGGCGGGCGGGAGCGGCTTCGGCGAGGAGCACTTTACCGGTGGAAGCGGCGAGGACGGTGACTTGGCCGGCGGCGGTGATGCGGACGATAAGGTGCTCGGATTTGAGCTCCTCGGCTTGCGCGGGACCGGGGGAGGGGCCCCAGGTCCGGGAGAGCTTAAACGTCGAAGGGGTGAGGAACTCAAAGCCGATTTGGCCGTCGGCGAGAGGGAGCGAGAGAAAGAGCGCGAGCCACATCAGATCAACAGCATCTTTTCTTGTTTTTCGCCGGTGACGCGGGCGTCGGTTTCGCCGATGAACATGTTGATTTCCGAGCGGATGCCGAATTCCGGCAGATAAACGCCCGGTTCAATAGAGAAACAAGTCCAGGGGATGACGCGGCGTTCGTCGTGGGTTTCGAGATTGTCCATGTTGGCTCCTGAGCCGTGGACCTCTTCGCCGATGGAGTGGCCGGTCCGGTGCACGAAGTATTCGGCGAAGCCGTGCGCGGTGATGTGGCCGCGGCAGGCGTCGTCGACTTCGAAGCCCTGGAGGGGAAGGCCGTTCGAAATGGACGACTGGACTTTCGCAATGGCCGCGTCGCGGGCGCCGGTGACGACGTTGAAAACGTTCTGAACATCGGAAGGGATCTCGTGGCCGGTGTAGCCGGTCCAGGTGATGTCGTAGTAGACGGAGTGGGGCTTTGTGAGCTTGGCCCACATGTCGATGAGGACGACGTCGTTTTGCTGGATGAGGGAGCTGTCTTCGGGGTGGGGCTCGTAGTGGGGGTTGGAGCAGTTGGCGTTGACGGCGACGATCGGGCCGTGATCGGTGAACAGGCCGGCGCGTTCGAAGGATTGGCGAACAAAGGCGGAGATGATCCATTCGTTGACGAGTTCGCGGCCGCGGAGGCGGTCGCCGATTTCTTCGAAGGCGGACCGGCGGATTTCGTCGACGAGTTTGCCGGCGGCGAGATGGGATTCGAGTTGGGCCTGATTCCAACGGGCTTCGAAGTATTGGACGAGATTGGCGGAGGAGGCGACTTCGACGCCGCGGGCGCGGACGAGTTCGACGGTGCCGGCGTCGACCATGGCGACATAGGGGATGGCGCAATCCGGCGAGTACTGCATGGCGACGCGTTTGCAACCGTGCAAGATCGTGGCTAAGCCGTCGACCTGGGTGCCCCAACTGGAGTACAGGTGCTTCGTGCCGGGAAGGGAATCGACCATGCCGGATTCGACGCGATGGGCGAGTTTGCGGGGTTCGCCTTCGGCCGGGATGAGATAGTACCAGCGGCGGGAGGGCGTCCGGGGCGCGGTGAAATCGAGGATGCTGTAGGCGAGGGGGTCGCGGAAATGGTGGTCGAAGAAGAGCCAGCCGTCGAGGTTTTCCTCACGGAGCGCGGTTTGGATCGCAGCGAGATTTTTCATTTATTTGATTCCTCCCATCATGGTACGAAGGGGTTTGATGAAGAGAGCGAGGACGATTCCTGCGCCGATCGCAAAGGTTCCGACGGCACCGAAGAGCGTATCGAGGGGCATCGTCTCATAAAAGCCGGCGAGGCGGCCGCCGATGTAATTTCCTACGCTGGTGGCGAGGAACCAGACGCCCATGATGAGGCCGACGACTTGCGCCGGAGCGAGTTTCGTCATCGCGGAGAGGCCGACGGGGCTGAGGCACAGTTCGCCGATCGTATGAAGGAAATAGGTGAGGACGAGCCAGAGAGGGCTGACCTTGACGCCGTTTGTGGCGAGGACGGCTCCGCCGACGAGGGTGAGGAAGCCGGCACCTACGAAGACGAGGCCGAGAACGAACTTGGCGGGGACGGAGGGCTCCTTGGGCCCGAGCTTGAGCCAGAGCCAGCCGAACATGGGGGCCATGGCGATGAGGAAGATAGAGTTCAGCGACTGGAACCAGGAAGACGGAAAGACGAAGCCGAAGAGCGTGTTCTGGGTTTTGTCATCGGCGAAGAGATTGAGGGTGGAGCCGGCTTGTTCGAACGACGACCAGAACAGGGCGGCGACGAGGAACAGGACGAAGATGACGAGGATGCGCTTGCGTTCAACCGGGGACCAGGGGCCGAAGTAGACGGCGGTGAAGACGGCACCGGTGATCAGGAGGAGGAGGACGCCGAGGGCGTCGGCGAGTTGGGTGATGGAGAGGACGCCGGAGTAAAGCAGGACGGGCAGGAGGATAAGAACAGCGAGGCCGAACCAGAGGTAGCGTTTATGGGCTTTGGCTTCAGCGGGGGAGGTCCAGGGGGCGGGATGGAGGCCGGCGTCGCCAAGATGCTTCGAGTCCGCCAGATACTGCACGACGCCAAGCGACATACCTATGCCGACGGCGACGAAGGCGAGGCGCCAATCCACAAACTGGCCGATGTAGCCGACGATGAGCGGCGAGATGCCGGCACCGATGTTGATGCCCATGTAGTAGATGGAGAAGCCGGCGTCACGGCGGGGGTCGCCGGTTGCATAGAGGCCGCCGACCAGGGTGGAGACGTTGGGCTTCAGAAGGCCAGTGCCGAGGCTGATGATACCGAGCCCGAGGTAGAACATTTCGACCGACGGCGCGGCCAGGCAGAAGTTGCCGACGGCGATGGCGATGCCGCCATAGAGGACGGCCTTGCGTTGCCCGAGGAATCGGTCGGCGAGCCAGCCCCCGGGGATGCTCATCAGGTAGACGAGGGAGACGACCATGCCATAGACGGCGGCCCCTTTGCCTTTGTCGAAGGCAAGTCCGGTGGGGGAGACCATGTAGAGCAGCAGCAGGGCCCGCATGCCGTAATAGCTGAAGCGTTCCCACATTTCGGTGAAGAAGAGGGTGGCTAAGCCGCGGGGGTGGCCGAAGAAACTGGTATCTAGGTTAGGCGTCGCCATTCAATCTCCGTTCGCAATTGGACCATGCCGGCCGTATCTTTGGGGTCGATGACGGCGAACGTCAAGGCGTCGTCGATCCAGTCCTGGCTGGCCCCATCCCAGTGCTGTGTGGCAACAGTCAGTGTATATTCTTGCCGGCTCAGCAAGCAATCGAAGCGGAAAGCGAGTTCGATGGTTTCGCCGGCTTTGACGAAGCCGAGGGGGCGTTGTTCGACGCGGGTGTTGGTGCCGTAAACGTCGAGTCCCATGCGGTTGCGGATGAGCATGCCGAAGATGGGGTCCTGGCAGTCGTGGCCGAAGGTGGCGGTAATGCGGATGGTGGCGGGTTGGCCGGAGTGCAGCGCGGTCGTCTTTTCGCCCAGGTGGTTGAAGAGTTCGACTGAGGAGATTTTGCTGAATTCGTCGCCGTGTCGGTAGCTGCCGAGGGGCGTGGCGGCGTCGCGGAGTTGGAGTTCGTGGACGAGGCCGACATAGCGGTTGACGACGTCGTTGGGGGTGCCGATGACGACGACTTCGCCGTGGAGCATGAGGGCGGCGCGGGAGGCGAGGCGCTTGACCATACCGAGATCGTGGGAGACGAAGAGGATGGTGATGCCGCGCTCTTTGAGCTCTTCGAGTTTGTGGATGCATCGGTTGGCGAAGATGGCATCGCCGACCGCAAGGGCCTCGTCGACGATGAGAATTTCGGGGTCGACGTGGATGGCGGTGGCGAAGGCGAGGCGGACGTACATGCCGCTGGAATACTCTTTGACGGGGCGGTCCATGAAGTCGCCGATTTCGGCGAAGGCGGCGATGGCGGGGAAGGCGGCTTCGATTTCAGCCCGGGAGAGACCCATGATTTCGCCGTTGAGGATGACGTTTTCGCGGCCGGTGAACTCGGGGTTGAACCCGGCCCCGAGTTCGAGGAGGGCGGCGACCCGGCCGGAGGTGACGATGCGTCCGCGAGAGGGTTGCATGATGCCGGCGACGATTTGGAGAAGCGTGCTTTTTCCGGAGCCGTTGGGGCCGACTAGAGCGAAGACTTCACCGGGCTCCACGGTGATCGAGACGTCGCGGAGCGCCCAGAAGTCTTTCGGGCGCGTTTCGCCGAGGAAAGGGATGGCGGCGAGGAGTCGGTCTGCCGGGGTGGCGAAGAGCGGGTAGATCTTCGAGACGTGCTGGATGGATACCAACCTATGATTATCAGCGATATCCTGCTGTTGATGGGCTATGTAGCGGTGATTCCCCGGCGAGCGGCGCTTGCCTTGACGCAAGCGATGGACTGGCTGAACGAGCGAGAGGTCGTTTTCCAGTTGACGGGCGATGCGGCGGCGCGGTTTTACGGGGCGAAGTTGGCGATCCGGGAGTTGGAATTGACGGTGGCCGGGAGTTCGATCGAGCGGTGGGCGGCAGGGGTGGAGTGGCAGCGGGACGAGGTATGGGAGCGGCTGACGATGCGGCTGCCGGGGGTGACCCTCGTGAGCAGCGCGGCGAAGTGTTTTGAAGTTCGGCGGAGGCGCTGGGTATCTGTGCGGGCGAACTTGGTGCAGAGCACTTGGTTTGACTGGCGGGGAATCGCTTTGCCGGTGGAACCGCGGGGGCCCTTGATGCGGCGTTACGAGCGGTTGGGAGAGGACGAGCCGGTTAGGCAAATCCTAACCGGCAGTCACATGAGTTAGGGCTATTCGTCGGCGGGTTTGGCGAAGGTGAGCCGTAGGCCGGTGGTGAACAGGATGTCGTTGGTCTTATTGCCAAGCACCGGATTGCTCAGGTAGCGATTGCTGAAGCCGACATTCCAGCCGAGCCACTTGTTGATGTTGGTGACGATGCCCGCGTCGAAATTGACGCGATAGTTACCGGAGTTGGAAACGTTGGGGTAGAAAACCATCCGTTCGGTGAGCAACATGTTCGAACTGATCTTGTGGCTGAGTTCATTGCCAAGGATGAGTTCGGTCGAGGTGCGGCGGAGGCCGGTCGAGAAGAATTCCTTATTGAGGTTGGCGCCGGTGAAGAGGTCGAACGCGGTGCGTTTGTTTTGGATGACGTGGTAACCGCCACCGCCACCCAGGACGAAGCGGAGGTCGAGTTGTTGGAACTTATCGAATTCGAGATCGGAGAGGGCGAAGACGAAGGCTTTTTTACTGACGTTGAGGCTGTATCGTCCCCCGCCGCGGACGGCGTTGGCGGTGGTGGATTTCACGTTTTTGATGCGGGCATTGGTGTTGATGCTCAGGAAGTAGAGGGAGATTTTGTCCCGGGTGGTGGCGCGGATGGCGTTGGCACCAAGGTTGAATGTGTTGGTTTCAGCGTTGCCGCGGGTGGCGGCGTAGCCGGCGTCGAAGAAGCCGGTCCAGAGGTCGGTGAGACGGGGGTTCGAGTAGCGGTCCAGGCGGGCGAGGTAACGGGTTTGTTCGTCCTGCGAGCGGATAGTAGCGATTTTTTCTTTCGTGGTCTCGACCTTGCCGGCATCCTTGGTGGAGACGGTGTACAGATCGGCGTCGGCTTTGAGCGAGCCAACGATGGTTTGTCCGTCCTTCAGGACGAGGCTAAGGGGCTGGCCGGAATCGACGCTGGCGATGGAGGCGAAGGGAATCTTCACGACTCCGGCGAGGTCGGATTTGAGCGTCAGCGCGTCGGCTTCGACTTTGACGACGGCACCGGTAAGGCGGTCGCCGTTTTTCATCGTGACCGAGTCAGCGAAGGCCAGAGAGCAGGGGAACAAAAGGGAAAAGTGGATCAAACGTTGTAGCAAAAGTTAACTCCTCAAGGATGCTATTCCGGAAGAACTGGGGTGGGCGGGTTTGGGGCAACATTGCCGCCTGCGCGAATCGACCGGAGACGCCGATTCCTGAGAAGGAGGCTCACCCAACCATTCCGGCTTGCGCCGGGCTCAGCGAGTCGCAGGCCCGCCCATCTGACCTTTCGATTATCCCCTACCGCAGTTCGACGTAGAAAGTCTGCCCGGTTAGACTCAGTTTGGGGCCCGGGCGTTTCCGGCGTCGCGGAAATATTTGGCGAGTCCCGGGCGTGACATAATCTCGATATGAATTCTGAATCGAGGCGCAATTTTGTGAAAGCTGCGGCCGCTTTCACCATTGTCAGCCCGCAGGCCGTCCGCGGCTCGCAGGCAAATTCGGCGATGACTCTAGGCTTGATTGGATGCGGGAACCGCGGCATGTACGTGAGCGGGATCTTCGCCAAGAACGAGAATGCCCGGGTGGCGGCGTTTCACGATATTTATGAAGACCGGTTCCAGGCAGCCGCACAGAAGTACACCGGGGCCAAACGGTTCAACTCCTACGACGAGATGCTCGCGGATAAGAGCATCGACGCGGTACTGATTGCGACGCCGGCGTTTCTGCATCCGGAACATTTTGAAAGGGCAGTGAAGGCCAAGAAGCACATCTTCTGCGAGAAGCCCGCCGGCGTGGACGCGCCCGGAGTGTTGCGGTTTCTGCGGGCGGCCCGAAGCGCGGACCCGGACAAGCGGATCTCAATGGATTATCAACAGCGTTATGGCACCGAGTACCGGAAAGCCTACGCCGTCGTGAAGTCTGGAGAGCTCGGAAGGATTAGCCAGGTGCGGGCGGCGTGGATGGGCGGTGGTCCGCCGATCAAGAAGGGCCACGATCCGAAGGAAGAGCGCATTCGAAACTGGTTCTTCTACCGTGAGCTTTCGGGCGATATGTTGATTGAACAGGACTGCCACAACATCGACGTCGTGAACTGGTTTATGGGAACGCATCCGGTGCGTGTTTCCGGCTTCGGCAGTCGAATGGAACGGACACAGATCGGGGACATCTACGACAGCTTGTCGTTGACCTATCAGTACGAGAACGGGACCATCTTCAGCTTCGCCGCGAACCAGTTCGGGAACCCGGGTTGGACGGACATCTCGGAGACGTTTGTCTGTGAGAAGGGCGTCGTAAACGTGGGCCGTAAGGGCTACAAGATCTATCGGCCGGGTAAGCCGGTGGAAGAGGTGGAAACCAAATACGACATCACGGCGGACGGAGTGAACCAGTTTGTGGCCGGGGTACGGGCGGGTCAAATGGAGAACATGGCGCTGACGGGTGGTGAGAGCACTCTGACGGCGGTGATGGGTTTGATGGCTTGCACGTCCGGCCAGCCGATGACGTGGGAAAAAGTCAATCAGGCTTAGAGCCAAGCTCAGAAAATGCGCAGTAAGTAGTAGACCAAGGGTGCGGAGAGGAGGACCGAATCGGCTCGGTCGAGAACCCCTCCGTGCCCCTGAATCATTTGTCCCCAGTCTTTGATACCGCGTCGGCGTTTCATGGCGGAAAGAATGAGGCCGCCGGTCGTTCCGGCGAGGGTGATCGCAATGGCGAGGAGGGCGGCGACCGGGCGGGGGAACGGCGTGAGCCAGTAGACAAGTGCGCCGAGGGCGGACGACAGGAGGACGCCGCCGAGGAGGCCTTCGACGGTCTTGTGCGGCGAGATGGCCGGGGCTAAACGATGGCGGCCGAAGGCCTTGCCGCAGAGGAATTGGAAGACGTCGCCGGCCTGCGCGATGAGGACCAGGAAGACCATTAGGAGCGGCGGGAGGGCAGGGATGTGCGCCGGGCCGGCCACGGCCAGCAGGAGCGCCCAGCGTTGGCGAGGCGCGAGCAGGGCAGGAAGGACCACCGCCGGAGGGAGGCCGGCGATAACGACGCCGTATTGGGCGGCGACGAGGATGACCGTGAGCGGGGTGAAGGCGTTGAATTCGCGAAGGGCTTGGAGGGAGACCAGGATGAAGAACGCGCAGACGGCGATGGGGCCGCCGAGCAGGCCGAGGCCCATCAGGGTGATCATGATCCACCAGCCGCGGATGCGGTCGTTGACATGGGCGATACCGGCGGAAGGGGAACGGCGCTGCAAGAGGAAGCCGATGAGTGAGCCGACGATGAGGGCCGTGTAAAGGCCGCCGAAGACCCAGCCGGCGGCTGGCCAGAGGTTCATTGGAGAAGCCCCTGAAGACGAAGGAGGAAATCGCGTTTGGGTTCGTTCGGTATCAGGTAGGTGGGCGGGCGGAAGTTTACGATCCAGCCGGTAGCACGGTGGTGGATGCGGATGGGGTACAGCGCCGATTCTGGTCGTTGGCGGGCGAGGTGGTAGATGCCGCTGCGAAAAGGGCGGAGCGTCTTTCCGTCGCCCCGGGTTCCTTCCGGGAATAGAAGAAGGCTGTGGCCGCGGTCCAGCGCGGCAAGCATAGGGGTGAGCGGGTCGTGGGAGCGATCGACGGTGGAGCGGTCGACGAGGACGGCGTCAAAGACGCGAAGGGCGAGGAAGCGGCGAAAAGCGTTGAGGGCCCAGTAGTCAGCGGCGGCGACTGGATGGGTGAAGCGGGGAAGGGAAGCGCGGAGGACGGCGAAGTCAAAGTGGCTGGCGTGGTTCGAGAAAAAGATGTGAGGATCGGGCGCGGGGGAAGGCGTGTCGCGACGGACGCGCGTGAGGGTGAGAATGCGTGCCCCGAGGCCGATGCCGTCTGCAATCATGTTGTTGGTTACCCGAGCCAGCCTAACGCCAACAGGATAGCTTGGAGGACGAAGGCGGCGAGTTGAAGCTTCCAGAGGCGGAGGGCAGCCCGGGTGCGGTCGTCGAGAGAACGATGGGGAGTGGCGCGGCGCAGGCCAAAGCGGACGAGCCACTCGTCAAGAGCGTCTTCGCGACCGGCGAGATCAGCGAACAGGGAAGCATCGATCGCGACACGAAGTGCTATATAGCAATGAAAGAGCCAGGCGAGCAGGCTGGCCGTGAGAGCCCAGCGGCTCGTGGAGAACCAACCGAAGCCGGCGACCAAAGCCAGGACATGGCCGGACTGCGCGATGACCGCCCCGGAGCGGAGTACGCTGGCGGCGAAGTTCATTGGAGGTCGGCCCATTCTTCCAGGCGCTGGCGATGGCCGGAGTGAAGGTAGACTTGGGGCCGCTGGGCGCGGATACGTTCGAGGGCGGCGTCGACGGAGCCGGCGCGACCGGTGGCGATCAGCCAGGCGGCGACGGAGACTGCGCTGCGGGAGCGGCCCAGGGCGCAGAAGACGAGGGTGGGGCGGGGCATGGCCTCAATGGCATTAACCGCGCGGCGGAGTTGTTCGAGCGAGGGCACGACGAGATCGAGCATGGGGACGTTTCGATATTCAGACTTGCGCGGGGTGACGGGGAGTTCCGCGGTGACATCGACAAGAGCACCGTCCCATTGGCCCCGCCGGGGGCAGCGGCCGAGCCAGACGCCGTCGGCGATCTCCTGCGCCATCACCTCGCGGCGGGTGAACGCCCAGGAGTTCATCTTGGCAAACCAGCGATGAGGGAAGAGCAGCCAGAAGGCGACCTTGCTGCCTTTGCGGAAGAGCATCGGGTCGCCGACGGCGTAGATGGCGGCGACGAGCAGCCAAGCCCCGGCTGCCCACCAGGCCCACCAGCCAGCGAAGGCGAAGATGCCGGCACCCGCAAGGTAGAGCAGAGCCAGTTTGTCGCTCGGGGTGCGAATCGGGGAGGGCCGGGCCGGGATTAGCCAAAGGCAGAAGAGGCCAACCCACAGGCCGGCCGGAAGATCGATGAAATGGTGCTGGTATGTGGTGAGCGTCGAAAGGGCGGCGAGGATGAGCCAAGCGGTGACCCACCGCTACCGGTAGCGTGAGTCGAGAATGACCGCAAGGCTGACGTGCAGCGACGGGGCAAGGTTGTATGGCAGATCGAAGCCGTGCAGCTGTGCGAAGAGCCAGCCGAGGTTGCCGGTGACAATGGGGGCCGTGACGGCCAGTTTGAGAGGGAACAGGAGAAATCCGACGAGAGAGACCAGTTGGGCGGTTAGGAGCCGGAGGCCGTGTTGGTCGAGCTCTTCCTTCGTCGCCGGCAGGAAGAAGGATGCGGCGTAGAGGAGGTCGGAGGACCAGTAAGGAATGATGGTCCAGGCTAGGAACGGGATGTGGTGCTCCCAAGAGAAAACGAAGCTGCCTAGGGGTTCGCGGAGACTGGTGACCCAGTTTGTGAAGCCATAGCTCAAGAAGAAAAACGGCCCGAGGAAGGCGAGCCACAGAAACGCGCGAATCACTCCGGGTTCCTTCGGGCCAGCGAGACGGTGAAGATGCCGAAATCGTCGATGAGCTGATCGACCTTGGTGAAGCCGGCGGATTCGACGAGTTGGTCGAGCTCGGCCTGGGTGCGACGGCGCATCACCCACGGTACGCCGCCGCGGTGGCTGGGCAGCGTGCGGGCAATCATTTCGAGTTGCGGGTGCCAGGGTTGGCCGGTATAAAGAAGATAGCCCCCGGGTTCGACGGCGGAGGCGACGCCCGCGAGCGCGCGGCGGACGGGTTCGTTATCCGGGAAGAGTTCGAAGAGGCCGGAGATGATGGCGGCGTTGTGGTGGAGGCCTTGGTAGGTAGCCGGGTCGAAGGCGTCGGCCCGTTCGAAGCGAACGCGACTGGAGAGGCTGCGGGAGGCGATGAGTTCGCGGCCGGCGGCGACGTTGGCGGCGTCGAAGTCGCGGAGGAGCGCGGTCGCGTTCGCAGGAAGAGCGTCGAGAACGTATCGGCCATGGCCGGCGGCAATGTCGAGCAAGTTCATGGAGCGCTCGGCACCGATGCGGGCGAGGAGCTTTTCGATGTGCGTTTTGCGGATACGGATGCCGCGCCAGCCGATGGCGTTGAGATAGCCGTAGTCGACCATCGTTCCGATGGGGGTAAAGCCGGTGGGCTTGTTCCGATAGACGTAGTCGAGCGAGGCACCGGAGTCGAAACCGGAGCGGAGGCCGAGCCGGATGCCGGCCGAGAGCCGACCGCCGGTTCTCATGCTCAGTTTCGTGCCGAGGAAGCGGAGGGGCTTTTTCTCGGAGTGGGCATCGAATTCGGCGCGGGTGAAGCCGCGTTTATCGGCGCTGAGCAGCGACGGCTGTTCGGGAGGCGCGGCGAAGATGCGATTGACAAAGCTGCGGACTTTGGTGAGGGCTTGGGCGCGATCTTTTTCGCCGAGGGTGTCGTGAAAGAACTCGGGAAAAGTGTGGAGCTCTTTGGTTTTCGAACCGAGGTTCGAAAAGAATTTTTGCTGATGCCCGGTACGGACGACCCAGTCTTTGCCGGAGACGAGGACCTGGGTGGGGACTTGGATGGCGCCGGCGTCGGAGATGATGCGGTCGGCGGTTTCGTAAAGGCCGAGCAGGACGCGGACGGAGATGGCGCGCGTGATAAGGGGGTCGGTTTCGTAGGAGGCGATGCGGGCGGGGTCGTGCGTGAGCAGCTTGGCTTTGACGTAGGACTGCACGAAGAAATTGCCAAAGGCGGCGTACATCAGTCCGAGGCCGAGGCGGGCGAACGGGACGTAGAGATTGACGCTGAAGGCGGGCGCGGCGAGGACCATCCCACGGATTTTGGGGGCGTAGTCGTGGACCCAACCGGTGGCGATCACGCTGCCGACGCTCTGAGCGAGAATGGCGAGATGTTCGATCGCGATGCCGTGGGTCGAGCAGATGTGGCGAGCGAAGTCGTCGAGGTCGCGGATGGAGCGGGCGAGGCTGGGGCTATCGCCGCGGGCGCCGGGGGAAAGGCCGTGGCCGCGAGCGTCCCAGGCGAACATCGCGTGGTCGGGAAGGTTGATTTCGTCGACGATGTGCTGAAGGCGGCCGGAATGTTCGTGGCCGCGGTGGAGTAGAAGTAGGCCTTGGGGTTTAGAGCCGGGCCAGTATCGGTAGAAGAGTCGAACGTCGTCGGACGTATCGAACCATAGTTCTTGGGCGATTCTCGGGTTCATGCGGCGAGTCCCTTGCGGACGCGATTAAAGATCGTGATGGAGAGCAGAACCACTATTATCCATGGGACCCAGGTGGGAATGGTGCCGCCGAGTCCGAGCCAGAGCGCGAAGGCTCCGTAGAGCAGCGCCCGATCGCTCTTGCCGAGTGGGCCATCGTTACGGCGCTGGGAGGGCGAAAGGACGCCGGCCATCTCCGAAACGCCCGCCAGAACGATCGCACTGCCCATCACCCAGGGATGTATAAAAACGAACGGAGCGGAGAGCGCGGCATCGGCGAGAAGGTCGCCGAGTTCATTGAGATAGGCACCCAGACGGGTGGGTTGGCTGAACTCGCGGGCGAGCATGCCGTCGATTGCGTTGAGGGCCATACGGAGGAGAAGGAACCCAGGCAGAAGAAGGTGCCAGCCCGTGGCGAGCACAACGGCACCGACGGCGCAGGAGGCGACCGCGGCGAAGATTGTCACTTGATTCGCGGTGACCCCGCCGTGGGACAGGGCGGCGGCCAGCGGTCGCAGCAACTGTTGGAACCTTGGTTTCAGGGAGTAGAGACTCGGCAATGATTCCGATTCTACAATGGGAACTTGCAACATCGCCTTCTCGCTCTCGACGTATTTCGCGGAATGATCATGGCATTCATGGTGCTCGTCAATACGGCGGGTACAGGAGAGCACGTTTACCCTCCGTTGCGCCACGCGGAGTGGCATGGGTGGACGCTGACGGACGTGGTCTTTCCGTCGTTCGTTTGGATCATCGGCGTGGCGATTACGCTCGGCCGGCCGCCGACGATAAGCCGGACGCTCCGGCGGGGGGCCGTGCTTTTCGCGCTGGGTTTGCTCGTCTACTTGTATCCGTTTTTCGATTTTTCTACAGCACGGATTTTGGGCGTTTTGCAGCGGATTGCGATTTGTTATGTGGTCACGGTGATGATCTATTTACGGACCGGCGTTCGGGGGCAGGTGCTTTGGACGGCGGCGTTGTTAGGTGGGTATTGGGCGCTGATGTTGTTGGGCGGCAACGGAACGTTCGACAAGGAGGGCAATTTCGCGCGGATGGTGGACTGGGCCGTGTTGGGGGTCCACAACTACTCGGGCACGAAGACGTGGGACCCGGAAGGAATCGTGAGCACCCTGCCGGCGATTGCCTCGTGCTTGCTGGGGTTGCTGGCCGGGCAAGTGCTGGCGCGGAAGGAAGATCTGGCCCGGCGGTGCACCTGGTTGTTCGTCATTGGCAACGCTCTGCTGGCGGCGGCGTTTTTGTTCGACCATTGGATCCCGATCAACAAGCAACTCTGGACGAGTTCGTTCACGTTGCTGATGGCCGGTTTGGACTTCGTGATGCTCTCGATGCTGTTGTGGGTGGTGGATGAGTACAAGGTGCAAAAGCCGTTCACGCCGTTTGTGATTCTGGGCCGGAACGCGATTGCGGTCTACATGGCTTCGGAGTTGATCGACATTACTTTGAACGCGGTGGGCTGGCGGGTGCCGTTGTACGAAAACTTCTTTGCTCCGTTGGCGGCTCCGATGAACGCTTCGCTGCTGTATGCGGTCGCCTATGTGTTGCTGAATTTTGGGATTGCGGTGGTCCTGCATCGGCGGGGCTGGTACTTGCGAGCGTAACTATGGGAAGCTGCGGTGCGACATTAGCGGGAGGCCGATCGGCCCCGATTGGCCGGGGTGAAAACCTGGTCGAGTTTTGTTTTGAACATTTCGAGATGCTATCGAACTCGAATCGGGAAGCGGTGTTTGTTCTGCACTCGATCGGGGTGGACGAAGACGGACGGACGGCGGCTTTTGCGCTGGTGCATGTCGATGGAGTGGCGCAATACTTCACGGCGCGATGGGGACGGAGCGGGGTCGGCTCGTTGCACTTTGGGCCGATTCCGGTGCCGGTGGAAGAGGACGACCGGGCGGGAATTATGGTGTACGGGTCACGGGTATGCACGTTCACCTGGCGGAGTCATCAGTGGGAAATTACGGGCGTGTTGAACGAAGTGCGCTACGAGTTTGGGGCGTTGCAAGGGGAGACGCTCGTGGAGCCGAGCAACCTGCGGAACGCTTGGGCGTTGCGGGATGGGGTGCCGGTTTGCGACGTTGACGAGT
>JBBRIO010000066.1:0-14314 GCA_038220855.1 Bryobacterales bacterium
CACCTCCCCCTCGCCCTCCGCTACGAACGCGTCGACGGCACCCCCCATCCCGCCATCAAGCTCCGCCAGGCCCAGCGCCGTGCCGATCAGGACCCCTTCACCGGCCGCCCCGAATTCCAGTACGGCGTCGGCCTCGTCGCCTCCGCCGAAGCCAAGTCCGACGCCCTCTTCCACCCCTCGGAAAGGAAAATCGTCCGCCGCGATCTCGTCGCCGAAGCCGCCGCCCTCGCCCTGCTCCCCGAAGCCGGCTTCCGCCCCGTGCAGTACGTCGGCGTCGAAGGCCAGTCCTGGGACATCGCCCCCGGCAAACTTCTCCCCGCCCTTCGCAAACTCTTCCAAGCGGGCTGGTACATCGAACTCCAGGGCCTCCCCATGCGCTCGGCCACCCGCATGAACGCCACCGTCTCCACCGGCATCGACTGGTTCGAACTCACTGGCGAAGTCCACTTCGACGACTTCTCTGTGCCCCTCCCCGAGCTCCTCAAAGCCATGAGCCAGGGCGAGACCATGTTCAAGCTCGAAGACGGCAGCATCGCCATCCTCGAAGAAGCCCAGCTCAATCGTCTCCGCGGTCTGCTCCATCTAGCCCAACTCGAAAAGGGCCAGGTTCGCTTCAAGCGCAACCAGGTCGCTCTGCTCGACGCGCTCCTCCTCGCCCAGCCCGACATCAAGGCCGACGAAACCCTCGAACACGCCCGTCGCGAGCTCCAAAGTTTCCGCGGAGTCGCCGCCGCGCCCCAGCCCCCGGGCTTTATCGGCACCCTCCGCGACTACCAACTCGAAGGCCTCGGCTGGCTGCTCTTTCTCAACAAATTCCGCTTCGGTGGCTGCCTCGCCGACGATATGGGCGTCGGTAAAACCGCCCAGGTTCTGGCCCTGCTCGAAATGCGTCGCACCGCCCGCGCCGCTGGCGAAGCCATCCCCCCGTCCCTGGTCGTCGCCCCCCGCTCGCTCATCTTCAACTGGCAGCGCGAAGCCGCCCGCTTCACCCCCGAACTCCGGACGCTGGACTTCAGCGGCCTCTTCCGCTCCCTCGACGATCTCGATCAGTACGATGTCATCTTCACGACCTACGGCACCCTCCGCCGCGACATTCCGACCCTCCAGGAGATCACCTTCGATTACGCCATTCTCGACGAAGCCCAGGCCATCAAGAATTTCGGCTCCTCCTCGGCCAAGGCCGCCCGCCTGATCAAGGCCAATCACCGGCTGACGATGACCGGCACCCCGGTCGAAAACCACCTCGGCGAACTCTGGAGCCTCTTCGAATTCCTTAACCCCGGCATGCTCGGCCACGCCTCGGTGCTCAAGCTCTCCGGTGCCGGTTCCCGGACGGTCGCTCCGGAAACGCGCGACCTGCTTGCCGCCGGTCTCCGTCCCTTCCTCCTGCGCCGTACCAAGGAGCAGGTCGCGAAAGAACTCCCCGCCAAAATCGAGCAGACCCTCTTCTGCGAACTCGACGTCGACGAGCGCAAGCTCTACAACGAGCTTCGCGACCATTACCGTGCCTCGCTCCTTTCTGGCACCTCTCGCACGTGGAACAAGCGCAAGCTCCAGGTGCTCGAAGCGCTCCTCCGTCTCCGTCAGGCCTCGTGCCATCCCGGGCTGATCGATAAGAAGCGCGCCTCCGGCTCCAGCGCCAAACTCGACACTTTGCTCAGCCAGTTGGACGAGGTCTTGCAGGAAGGCCACAAGGCGCTGATCTTCTCCCAGTTCACCTCGCTGCTCGCGCTCGTCCGTCAGCAGCTAGACGCCCAGGGCCTGAACTACGAATATCTGGACGGTAAAACGAAGGACCGCCAAGCCCCCGTCGAGCGCTTCCAGACGGACCCCGAGTGCAAGCTCTTCCTCATCAGCCTGAAGGCCGGCGGAGTCGGCTTGAACCTCACCGCGGCCGACTACGTCTTTCTCCTCGACCCCTGGTGGAACCCCGCCGTTGAGGCCCAGGCCATTGACCGGACCCACCGCATTGGCCAGGATAAGCCCGTGTTCGCCTACCGTCTCATCGCCAAAGACACGGTGGAGGAACGAGTGCTCGAGCTCCAGAATTCCAAGCGCGAACTCGCCACCGCCATCCTCAGCGAAGACAACGCCCTGGTCTCTAAGCTCCAGCCGGAAGATCTCGCCCTACTGCTCTCCTAGAGCCTTTGCCAACGATTCGCGAAATCGAACGAACCCTGATAGTCCGGCGACATTCTCAAAGGTTTCGGTCCGTTCCGCCACACGGTGTACTGCCCGCTCTGGAGAAAACTGCTTTAGTCGCCTTCCTGTATAGCCGCTCGCCACGCGAAGAGTCTGATGCAGCCGCCCTTTCGGGTCCGTCAGCCCCTCCAACTCCGCCATCTTTGGCAGGCTTAAATTCGCGTGGCCGCGGGGATAGCCCGCCGCGACCCGGATGGCTACTTCATCCGTCAACAGCCAACACTCCGTCATCCGGACAGGCACAACGACGACAGCTCGACGAACACATTCCAGCGTAGCGACGGCGCTCCGGATCTCCAACTCCCGCACCACCGGATCTTCGCCATCGGCATCTCGGTGTACCACGAGTACATCGCAAGGGTAAAGCGCCACACTTGCCTGCAAACGTCCCATTAAATTACTCTGCCGTCCCACTCGGTGGAAATCATCAAAGTAGAGCTCGCTCTCGACCTCGGGGTGGTATCGGCCGAGCGTCCACTTCAAAATTGGGAGCAGCACCTCATCCGAGGAGCCTTCAGCGCTGATCGTGAAGCGGACCTTCATGCCGCTGAGTCAAACGATAGCTTGAGCTGCTGCTGGTCGTGGACCAACTCCTTCTCGTCAACGCCGGGCCCGCTCCGGTAGACCGGATTTAGATACGACGACAACAATCCAGGCGGAACTGACCGATCAGCCAATTTCCCTCGCCAAGTGCCCGCCAATCCGTTCACCTTCAACCCCGCGGCGGGGCTCCGCCGGTCGGCGACCACCAAATCCTGGGCTACTACATTTTGCACTACGCTCGGGCTATGCGTGTTAAAAATCACCTGCCGGTTAACGTTTTCCTCACCAATCGCTTCATCCGGATCCACCGAAATGCTATATAGCAATTCAAGCATCGAAGGGATCCGTGAAGGATGCAAACCGTTCTCCGGCTCCTCCAGGCAAATCACGCCTCCGTACTCCGGGTCCTGCTCAATCAGCGCCAATGCCAGAAAGCGAAGCGTCCCGTCCGAAAGTGAACTCGCGGGAAATCCCCCGTTGCCTCCCTGCGAAACCATCAGCGTCAACAACTGCCGCCGCTCATCCCGTTCGACCCACACCCCCTTCACATCGTCGATCAGACCCGACAGTCGATTCGCCATCCGCGTACACACTTGGCTCTCCGCCAAAGCATGTTCGGCGTGCCCCGCCGCAAACACTGGAAAGGTCAACTCCGGCTCCCGAGCCGTAGCCAGCCGATACAATGCCGCCGCCAACCGATCCCCGTTCGACTTCATAACCTCAGCGCCCCGAAAGCTCGACGGAGCACGCATCGCCGAAGGCTCCAACTGCAATTGCATCCAAGACCTCATCTCTTTCCGCGCCAACGCCACCGTCGGCCCGTCCGCCCTCGTAGCCGCCGAAAGGACGGTCCGCGGCAGCGCGTCCAACAGAAACGGCTGCGGCCGCCCCCCATTGCCGTCCTGGTGCAACTGGACGATCCTGCGCCCCCCCTCAAGCTCTGTCGAAATGAAAGCCGCCGCTCGGTGTTTCACCATGACCACGCCATCCCGCCACAGGCTTTTGCTATGCGGAAACAGCAGAGACTCCGCCGCCTTGCCCTTCTGAATATGGGTAAGCGCCTCCTTCCGGATCACCAAGCCACCTCGAGGATCGGCCCCTGCGCCCTCCCGCCAACCCAGCACCAGTTCGTACCGCAAAAAGGTCGCCGTGGCCTCAACCTCCTGCCCCAAATCATCAATCCCCTTCGCCGGAACAATCATGTCGGCCACAAACCGCATCTCGTCGGCATACTTGCTCCCGTCGAAAGAAAACAGCCGCCGCGGGTCCCCCGTCCCGTCGCCGCTACGAACCCCCAACGCCGAATCCAGCAACGTATTGTCGGCCAGCCGCCGCAGAAAATCGATCGCGTCGAATACATTCGATTTCCCGATCCCGTTCGCCCCGGCAATGCACGTCAACGCCCCAAACCGCAGGTCGAAGTTCACCAGGTTCTTGAATCCGTCCACCTGCAGGCGTACCAACATGCTCGCCGACCTCGCAAAATAGGATAACGTAATTTAATGCAGCTTTCCCGCCGCGAACTCCTCTCCGCCGCCGCGCTTCCCTGGGCCCCCAGCCGCCCCAAAATCGCCGCTATCATCACAGAGTACCGCAAACACTCCCACGGCCAACACATCGTCGACCGCTTTCTCGAAGGCTACGGTTGGGACGGCCAGCACCACCATCCCTCCATGGACCTCGTCTCGCTCTACGTTGACCAGCGTCCCAACGGCGACCTCACCCCCGACCGTGCCGCCCGCTTCCCCGGCATGAAGGTCTATCCCACCATCGCCGAGGCCCTCACCGCCGGCACCTCCAAACTCGCCGTCGACGGCGTCATGCTCGTCGGCGAACACGGCCGCTACGACCGGAACGAAAAAGGCCAAACCAAGTACCCCCGCTACGAGTTCTTCAAAGAAATCGTCAAGGTATTCGAAGCCAGCAACCGCGTCGTCCCCGTCTTCAACGACAAGCACCTATCGTGGAACTGGGACTGGGCCAAGGAGATGTACGATACCTCCCGCCGCATGAAGTTCCCCCTTATGGCCGGCTCCAGCCTCCCGGTCACTTGGCGTACCCCGTCCCTCGAATTCCCCACCGGCGCCCGTGTCGAAGAAGCCATGTGCGTCTGCTACGGCGGCGTCGATAGCTACGACTTCCACGGCCTTGAAACCATCCAAGGCATGGTCGAACGGCGCAAGGGCGGCGAGTCCGGCGTCGAATGGGTGCAAGCCTATCGCGGCGACGAGTTTTGGGCCGCCTACAAAGAAAAAGTGTGGCCCACCGAGCTCGTCGAAGCGGCCCTCTGCCGCAGCCATACGCTCGTCCCCGCTCGCGAAGGTTTCAACGACATCTTCCCCACCGTCGATGACATGAAGCGCATCGTGAAGGCCCCCGTCGCCTATCGCTATAAGCACTCCGACGGCCTCATGTCCACCATGATCCTGATGAGCGGCCTCATCCGCGACTTCAACTTCTCCGCCCGCCTCACCGGTCAGCGCGACCTGTTTTCGACGCAGATGTACCTGCCCATGCCCGATGGCCGGACTACACTCGCCAACTTCTTCAGCCCCCTCGTCTACAACGCCGAACTCATGTACCTCACCGGCAAAGAGACCTACCCGCTCGAACGGACTTTGCTCACGACGGGCCTCACCGCCGCCGGCGTCGAAAGCCTGCACATAGGCCAAAAACGCTTCTCGACGCCCCATCTCAACATCCGTTACCAAGCCACCAAAGAGTCCACGTTCTGGAGGTCCTAATGAAGCGCATCGCCGTCGTCACCACCATCTACAAGTACCTCTCCCACGCCCAGCATATGGCCGACCGTTTTCTCGTCGGCTACCCGCACGAGGGCCGCTGGCACAAGCCGGACATGCAAATCGTCTCGCTCTACGTCGACCAAAATCCGGCCGGCGACCAGAGCCAGGCCCGCGCCACCGAGTTCGGTTTTAAGGTCTACCCCACCATCGCCGAGGCCCTGCGCTGCGGCACCGAGAAGCTCGCCGTCGACGCCGTCCTCATTATCGGCGAACACGGCGACTACCCCAAAAACGAGCTCGGCCAAGTCCTCTATCCGCGCCACGAACTCTTCCGCCAGTGCGTCGAGGTGTTCGATAAGGACGGCCGCGCCGTCCCCGTCTACAACGACAAGCATCTCTCGTACAGCTTCGAGAAAGCCAAGTGGATGCTCGACCAGGGCAAGCGCCTGAAGTTCCCCATCCTCGCCGGCTCCTCCCTGCCCGTCACGTGGCGCTTGCCCGATATCGAGATTCCCCTCGGCAGCCAGATCGACGAAGCGTTGATGGTCGGCGTCGGCGGCTCCGACCCGATGGACTATCACGCCCTCGAAGCCATGCAGTGCATGATCGAACGCCGCAAGGGCGGCGAGACCGGCGTCAAATCCGTCCAACTGCTCGAAGGCGAAGCCGCCTGGAACGCGCCCTATTCGAAGGAGCTGCTCATCGCCGCCCTCTCCCGCAGCGATACCCCCAAGGGGCTCACCGAAAAGGATGGCCGCACCCAAAACCTCGTCGCCAGCGGCGAACTGCGCAAGCTGGTCCCCAAGCCCGCCGCCTATCTCATCGAGCGTAACGACGGCCTGAAAACCACCCTGCTCATGCTCAACGGCGCTGTCCAGGATTACACCTTCGCCGCCAAGGTTCGAGGAAAGGGTACGATGTCAACGCAGTTCCTGCTCACGCCCGTTCCCAACGTCACCTACTCGGCCTGCCTCGTCAGCAAGATCGAAGAGATGTTCTCCACCGGCCGCGCGCCCTACCCGGCCGCCCGCACGCTCATCGTCTCCGGCATGCTCGAAAGCTGTCTGCAGTCAAAGGCGAAAGGCAGCCAACTGCTCGCCACGCCCCATCTCAGCGTCCGCTACAACGCCCCGGCGAAAAGCCAGCACGCGCAGCGCTAAGCTAGGGAGCTATGAAGCTCTTCGCCCTACTTTTTTCAAGCGCCCTGTTCGCGCAAACCCCGAACCTGGAGCAATTGAAGAAGGAAGCCATCGCCGGCGTCGATGCCCGCTCGAAGATGGTCCAGGAGATCGTCGACATGGTCTTCAGCTTCGGCGAGCTCGGCTTCCAGGAAGTCGAGACGTCGAAGTATCTCACCGGAGTCCTCGAAACAAATGGTTTCCAGGTCCAACGCGGCGTGGCGGGAATCCCGACCGCCTGGGTCGCCACCTACGGCCAAGGCAAGCCGGTCATCGGCTTCATCACCGACATCGACGGCATTCCCCGGGCCTCGCAGAAGCCCGGGGTCGCCTATCACGACCCCATCATTGAAGGCGCCCCCGGCCACGGCGAAGGCCATAACTCCGGCAACGCGGTGAACCTCGTCGCGGCGATCGTCCTGAAAGATTTGATGATCAAGTACGGCATCAAAGGCACCCTGAAGATCTACCCCGGAGTCGCCGAGGAGCTCGTCGCGACGAAGGCTTACTACATCCGCGCCGGGCTGGTGAAGGATCTCGACATCATGCTCGGTTGCCACGTCGGCGCCGAACTCGCCACCGCGTACGGGCAGCCCGCCATCAACAGCGGCCTCGTCTCCATTCAGTTCACCTTCAAGGGCGAAGCCGCGCACGCCGCCGGAGCCCCGTGGAAAGGGCGTAGCGCGCTCGATGGCGTCGAGCTCATGAACACGATGTGGAACTACAAGCGAGAGCACCTCCGCCCCGAGCAGCGTTCCCACTACGTCATTACCAACGGTGGCGACCAACCCAACGTCGTCCCGGAAGAAGCCACCGTCTGGTACTACTTCCGCGAGCAGGATTTCCCCCGGATCAAAGAGCTGGCGGAGTTCGGCGCGACGATGGCCAAGGCGGCGAGTCTCGCTTCCAGCACCACTGTCTCGCAGCGCGTCGTCGGCTCGGCGTGGCCTGGCCACTTCAGCAAGCCGGTCGCCGAGGTGCAGCAAAAGAACATCGACCTGATCGGGATGCCCAAGTGGAGCGAGGCGGACCAGAGCTTAGCCCGCGAACTCCAACGCGAAGTCCGGTCGCCGAAGGTGGAACCTCTCGCCGACAAGCCGAAGGCGCTCGAAGGCCCGCAGCCTTGGAAGGGTGGTGGCTCCGATGACGTGGGCGACATCTCCTGGGTGATGCCGATGACCTACCTCCGCTACCCCGCCAATATCCCCAATCTGCCCGGGCATCATTGGGCCAACGCCATCGCCGAAGCCACCCCGATCGCCCATAAAGGTTCGGCCGCCGGTGCGAAGGTGCAAGCCGCCACGGCCCTCGACTACCTCCTCCGCCCCGAACTCCTCGCCGAAGCGTGGAAGTACTTCAAAGAGGTGCAGACGAAGGACATGCAGTACAAGCCGCTGATGGCCGATACCGATCAACCGGCCATTGAGTTGAACCGCGAGAAGATGGACCGCTACCGGGAGCAGATGCGGAAGTTCTACTACGATCCGGCGAAATACGGCACCTACCTCGAACAACTCGGCATCACCTACCCGACGCTGAAGAAGTAGTCACTCGGCAGATAGGCCGCCAACGCGGCCGCCCCCACCAGCATCGCGGCTACAGCGAGATACGTCGTCGGATCGGCCGGGCTGACTTCGAAAAGCAAACTGCCCAGTAAACGGCTCAAGGGCACCGCCGCCGCGAGCCCGCAGACGACACCCATCGCCGCCAGCGTCAAAGCGTAGCGCAGGAACATCGCTCTGACAGTGCCTTGCTGCGCGCCCAGCGCCAGGCGAATGCCGATCTCCCGGGTCCGCTGCGTCACCGAGTAGGACATCACCCCGTAGATCCCAATTACGCCCAACAGCAGCGCCATGCCGGCCGCGATCGAGAGCATCGTGAGTGTGAACGAGGTCCGCGCCATCGACCGTTCGTATAGCGCCCGCATCGTCCGCGGGCTGGCAAGCGGCAGGTCCGGGTTCACGGCCTGGATCTGCTGCCGGATCTCGGTCAGCAGCGTCTCCGTGCCGGCTCGCGGCGTACGCAAGACCACCGCCACGCTCTGCCGCACGGTCATCGGATTCCCCCATAAGTCTTTGACGAGCAACGGCAGGTAGATAATGGTTGGCGCCGCGCGGTCTGCTCCGTTCTCGCGTTCGTTACCCGCCACGCCCACCACCTCGCGCCACGTTCCCTTATTGTTCTCGCGGACCCGCTGGCCAATGGCTGCTTGCGGGGAGCCCCACAGCTCGGTCGCAAGATTCTCCGATACCATCACGACCGGACGCATCGAATGGACGTCCTCCCAGGTCATGTCCCGCCCGGCCTTAAGCGGGTTGCCCATCGTCGAGAAATACGCCGGGCTCACGAACTTGTAGCGCCGCATGGGAGGAATCTCGCCGTCGCGGCACGACTTGCTTTCGGCGTATACCGGGTCGTTGCTCTGATTCCCGTCGGTGGGCAGCGAGTTTGCCACGCCGACCGCCCGCACCCCGGGAATCGATTGCAACCGTCGCCCGATCTCTTCCTGCATCCGCGCGATTTTGGCCGGCTCGGGGACCAGCGCCCCTGGAATGGAAACCCGTAGCGTCATCAGCTCTCCGGGTTTTGTAAACCCCGGCTCCACTCGTTGCAGGGCCTGCAAGGTTCGGATCATCAAGCCCGCGCCGATGAGCAGCACAAAGGCCATGGCAATCTGCACCACCACTAAAACGCCTCGCGCGCGATGGCGCTCCCGCCCCTCGCTCATGGTCCTCCCGCCGCCGTGCAGGCCCTGCTCTGAGCTCGGCCCGGCGCACTTCAAAACCGGGATCAACCCGAACAGAATTCCAGCTAACACCGACAATCCAGCCGTGAACGCCAGCACGGTCGCATCGAGGTCGATCTCTTCCAAGCGCGGCAGCGACGCCGGCCCCAAGGCTCGCAGCAACTCAATCGCCCCGGCGGCCACGCCCAATCCAAGCACGCCTCCGGCCAGCCCGAGCAGGGTGCTTTCGAGCAGTAGTTCCCGCGCGATCTGCCCCCGGCTCGCCCCCAGCGCGGCGCGGACGGCGATCTCCCGGTGCCGGCCTTCCACGCGAACCAGCATCATGTTGGCCACGTTGGCGCAGGCGATGGTAAGTACGATGCCAATCGTCGCCATCAGCACCCCCAGCACCTTGCCGATGTCACCGATCACCTCTTCTTTCAGCGGCCGCAGCCTGGCCCCGATCTTCGCCTCGTCGATCATTTTGCGGTTCATGCCCGGGGCCAAACGGAACTTGTCGGGCAGCATCTTCAGCATCCGGGCGACATCGGTCCTGGCCTGCTCCATCGTCACGTCAGCCTTCAGCCGAGCCACCGCCGGGTAGTTGAACTGGCCGACAAAGGCGTCCCTGCGATTGAGTTGCATGGGCACCAACACGCTCGCCTGTAGGTTCATGAACTGGAAGCTCGCGGGCAGAACGCCGATCACCTCTCGCGCCTCTCCGTCAATGCGAATGCTCCGGCCCACCACGCTCGGGTCCGCCCCGAACCGCCGCTGCCAGTAGCCGTGCGTCAGGATGGCCGTCTTCGGTCGACCCGGCTGGTCGTCCTCGGCGGTGAAACCACGCCCCCACTGCGGCGGCACGCCGAGTGTCGGCAGCAGGCCCGCGGTCACCGACATCGCGTCCACCCGCTCCGGCCCGGCCTGTCCGGTGATGTTCACCGCGGTGTCTTGCCATAAGCCGAGGTTCTCAAACGACTGGCCTTCCTCGCGAAACGTGAAGTAGGTCGAGGGCGATAGCGGCAGCTCCGGAATCCCAATTCCCGGGGCGGTGAGGGCCACCGCCACCAGCCGCTCGGCGTCGCGGTAGGGCAGCGGCTTCAGCAGAATTCCGTTCACGACACTGAAGATCGCGCTGTTGGCGCCGATGCCGACGGCAAGCGTCAGAAGGGTGATCCCGGTGAACATCGGGGCGCCGGAAAGACGGCGCACGATCCATCGAAACTCGTTGGTAAACCAGTCCATAACCCTATTCCGAAGGGAGCCTCAAATAGTTCCGTCGCTTTGCAATCCGATTGGGCCGGGGTCCCGTATCCCTAATGCAGTTCAAACCAGGAGGATTCATGACTCTACGTCATCTCTCGCTGGGCACTCTGGCACTGGCTCTTTCCGCAACAGCTTTCGCGGCGAGCCACCGGAATGGACCTCTGCTACTTGAAGACCAGACGGCTAACCTAAACGACTTCTACCTGTTTCGCAGTTACGAAACGGGCCGGAGCGACAGGATCGTTATGTCTATGAGCACGCAGGGTTTCCAGAACCCGGCCAATGGCCCTAGCTACTATAAGTTTTCCGATAGCGTTCTCTATCGGTTCAACGTCAACAACGCCCGTGGCCTCGACGGCAACCCCGATATGCAGGTAGATATCGTGTTCGCGACCGAGTTACGGCCGAATCCCACGTTCGTCAGCTACTTCGGCAAAATCGAGTCGCTCGAAAGCCCGGGTATCTTTCTAAACCAGACGTACAAGGTCGTTCTGCGGAACCTCCGCACGGGCGCCCAGACCACATTTGATAAGGATAGGAACGGCAAGCCGCTTACCGTGGCTCCGCCGAATCTCGGTCCGAACTCGATGCCGAACTACGAGGCCAATCTGGGCTCGAAGGCCGTCTTCGAACTCTCGAACGGCATGCGTGTGTTTGCCGGACCCCGGGACGACGCGTTTTACTTTGACAGCGGGGCGACCTTCGACACGCTGAACTTCCGTACTCCGGCCCCGGTGCTGGCTGGTGCGGCGGACATGGGACCGGGCGCGGCTGCTCCAGCCGCGGTGGACGGCTTTGCCGGCTACAACATCAGCCTGATCGCCATTGAAGCGCCGATCACCATGTTCACGGCCAACAATCAGATGCCGACGGCTGCCACTGATCCGAACGCTAAGATTGCGGGCTGGGCGGCGACGCTGCGGCAGATCGTGACGGTTCGTCCGTCCCCGGCCGATCCGCAGCATTACGGCGACTACGTGCAGATCGACCGCGTGGGCAACCCGCTCACGGTGGAAGCGCTGATCCCGTTGCCGATGAAGGACTTCTGGAATCGGAACGATCCTTCGAACGACCGCCAGTTTGCGCAGTTCATTGGCGACCCGTTCTTTGCCTCCGGGATCCTGAAAGGGGTCTTTGGTTTGCCGGTTCCGCCGGCTCCCCGGATGGACTTGCTCGGCGTGTTTGTCCCGGACATCACCCGCATTGATCTGACCATCGCCGCCACGCCGCTTGCTTCGCAGCAGCGACTGGGCCCGTTGGCCGGTGACAATGCCGGTTGGCCGTTCGGTGGCCGCCGTCCGAACGACGACGTGGTCGACATCGGCTTCCGGGCTTTGGCCGGGGTGCTGGTGCCGGGCTTTCAGAACGCCGCACCGCTCGGCGATGGGGTGAACTCGAACGACGTGCCCACGCTCGCTCGTTTCCCGTTCCATCCCGCTCCGCACGCCGGTTTCTCCTTCAGCCAGATCGAAGGGACCAACGGCCGCGGCAAAGCAACCAACTAACCCTCACAGCGGAGCGGCTTCGGCCGCTCCGCGCTTTTTGGAACTCCCATGCGCTTCCTACTCTTCCTGCTTACCCTGACCGCTGCCCAAGCGCAGTTGAACGACCAGATCCAACGGCTCGGTACCGACGAGCGGATCAAGATGCTGGAGACACTCCGGGCCGCAAAGCCCGCCGACCTGCACTACCAGAATTTACAGGCCGCCACTTACGTGCAGAAGATGCGCGAGACGGCCGACCCGGCGTGGCTCGACCGCGCCAGCAAGCTGCTGGAATTGACGCTCTCGGCGGAGGCCCGGAACTACGAGGCGCTGCGGATTCGGAGCGAGATTGAGCTGGAACGGCACAACTTTCGCCAAGTGGTTGCGTACTCGAAGGAGCTGATCGCCATCGGCCCGGGCGACCCCTGGAACTTCGGCACGCTAGGCGATGCGCTGATGGAGCTGGGCGAATACGACGAAGCCGCCGAGGCGTACCAGAAGATGGTGACGCTGCGGCCGGACCTGGCCAGCTACAACCGGGCGGCCTACTACCGCTTCGTCGCTGGCGACCTGCCGGGGGCGATCGAGCTGATGAAGAAGGCCGTGGCGGCTGGCAGCGTGCAGCGCGAGAACATGGCGTGGTGCCTCGCCGAACTGGGGCAGCTACAACTGAAGGCGAAGCTACTGGACCCCGCCGAAGAGAGCTACCGGGCGGCACTGACCGCCTTCCCGAACTACCATCCGGCCTTGGCCGGCTTGGGCAAAACGTTAGCGGCCAAGGGCAAGCGGGCCGAGGCAATCGTCATGCTGACGAAGGCGCAGTCCACCGTGCCGTGGCCGGACTACGCGGCTACCCTGCGCGAGCTTCATGCCGCGGCGGGCGATGCCAAAGCCGCTCAGCGGCAGCTTGAGAATCTGAACGTTTTAGAGCAGTTAGGCCGGGCGCAGGGCGAGAAAGCCAACCGGGCTTTGGCGCTGGCCTTTGCCGATGCCAAGGTGAATCTGAACCGGGCACGGGAGTTGGCCGAGGGCGAGTTAAAGGTTCGGAACGATGTCTACTCGTGGGACGCGATGGCGTGGGTGATGTTCCAACAGGGGCAGGCGGCGGCGGCGGCCGAGGCGATGGGCAAGGCGCTGCGGATGAAGACGGCCGAGCCGCTGTTTGCGGCCCACGCGGCGGCGATCGGCGCGGGGATGTTCGACCCGGCGCTGAACGCGACCCAGCGGATCAACGTCTGCTACGCGCTGCGCGGGAGCCTTTCGCCCGAAACGATGGAGAAGGCGCTGGCTGATCCGAAGTTGTCGCAGTGCGCGGCGGAGGGTCTGCCAGCGGCTGCGTTTCGGCGAGTAATGACGAGCGAGGAGCCCTGGCTGCGCGCGCTGGCGGTGCGGGAACTCGGCCGGTTCGGCCAAGCGGCCGACTTGCCGGCGATGATGGCGCTGACCCGGGACCCGAACCTGCTGGTGATGACCTCGGCGCTGCAGGGCATGGCGAGCTACGCGGGGCCAGAGGTGGTGCCTTACTACGAGAAGATGGTGGCGCAGCCGGACGCGGCGGGGATGATGGCGCTGCAGCGGCTGACCGAACGGAGGCACCCGTTGGCGCTGCCCGCGGCGCGCCGGTTTCTGGCGGGGAAAGACGTGGGCGGCCGGCTGGCCGCGCTGGGCGCGCTGGCGGACCTGGGCGATGCGACCGACTTGCCGGCACTGCGGGAATTGGCCAAAGAGCACGAAGAGATGACAGCGGGCGGCCGCGGCTTCGGGCTGATGCCGTCGATTAGTTTGGGCCGGGCGGCGAAGACGGCGGTGGCCAAGATCGAGTCTAGAAAAGCAGCTTAGCCCCGAAGGTAATCTGGCGCGAGCGCCTGATTGGTGGCCGGGGTCTTGGGCTGATGGCGCTGATTGATTTGGGCCGGGCGGCGAAGGTTGCGCTGGTCGGGGCCGTTGGCGGGATAACGTGTCGCGAGCGACGGGTGGGTGGCCGGGGTCTTGGGCTGATGGCGCTGATTGATTTGGGCCGTGCGGCGAAGACAGCGGTGGCCAAGATCGAATCTAGAAAAGCAGCTTTGCCCCGAACGTAACCTGGCGCTGGCCATGGCCTTTCTCCGCGGTGACGGTGCCGAAGGCGGTGGAGACGGGGTTGGTATTCGGCGCCGCGAACTGGACGTGGTT
>JBBRIO010000067.1:0-14296 GCA_038220855.1 Bryobacterales bacterium
TGGCGTTGGGCAGGACGAAGCCGAGGGCCTGGAGTTGAACGATCATACGATGGCGGATCCGGTTGCTGCCGATGGCCGGAAAGGCGTGGGTAACGCCGGTGGCCAACACAGCGGGCAGGCTGTCGTCGTAGCCGAGATAGGGCAAATGGAAGAGGGGAGTCGCGGGGGAGAGCGACGTGTAGCCGACGATGTCGAACGCGGCTGATTCTTCGAGGATCTCGACGATGACTTTCGCGTGACCTCCGGAACCAAGAATGACGAGGCGAGGCTTCTGCATGCGGTCGAATTTCACTCTAGCATGGGTAGGCGTGTATACTAGAAATTGTGTGCCTTTGGGTGCCACCCTAGCTCAGTTGGTAGAGCGGCTGATTCGTAATCAGCAGGTCGCCAGTTCGATCCTGGCGGGTGGCTCCAGACTTTTTTACCTGTCGGCCAGCATCAACTCCATCAACTCAGGATGGGCCGAGGCTTGCATCGCGGGGCTTGACGTCAGAGTGGTGAAAAGGTCTAACACATCCGACCCCGGATGACGCGCCAGATGCCGACCGGAGTGACGATACGAGACAGCGGGTTTACTGCTCTTTGTCTCATCCCAGTTTAGGCACTCCTGGAAGTCCGGCACGAATGCACCGGTGGTTTGGCGGCGCATCCAGTCGTCCTCTGGCGTAGCCCGGAAACTCTCAACCGCCCTACACACCACGGCCACCCGGATCACCGGCAGCCCGTCCACCACGCGATGATGAAGGAAGGTGGCATCGATCGGCTCTAGATGCAAAAAACGCATCCAATATTCGAGGGTACGGACGGAGGGCAGCCAATAGTCGTCCGCCGGATAGAACCTGCCGCCAACGTTTGCATGCATGCTGGCGGTGGCGTCGAGCGTCGCGCCCGTCTCCACCACGATGAGTCCGCCATCCCGGACGAGATTCCGCGCCACGGCCAATCCGGCCAGCGGATCGAACATGTGATACAAAACCCCGGCGAACACCACGACGTCGTAGGTCCGCAGTCCAATCTCAGCCGAGGCCGCCCAAACGTGTTTCAACGGCATATCCCACAGGAACTCCGCCTTCGATCCGAGCGCCTGCCGGGCAAACCGAAAGCGGTCTCCATTCGAAATCGGATTCATGGGACGACTGTTGCGGTCGTAGGCGACCGACCGAGCCGCACCCCGCCGCTCCAGCAGATAGGCGACCAGGCCATCCATGGCCCCGATGTCGAGACAGTTCTGCCCGGCGACGTCGATCCCATTGAGCATCGTCCGGGTGACCACCAGGTTGTCGAATCCTGGGCCCGGCGTTATTAACCCGGGCGCCAGTTCCAATTTGTGGTACCAGTTGGTCGAAAGAATGGGGTGTTGGGCTATCTCGCTGGGAGTCATCTCCGAATATTATACGGCTCCGACGAGCAGAACCCCGTAAGATTCCCGGACCGCCGTAGATATGCCTGATAGGATATAGCGAGTAGCGAAGATGAATTTCGGATGGCTGAAGCGTCGGCCGCCCGCCAGGGTACTCTGGGCGAGCGGAGTTGGTCTGGCCGTCATCGCTAGTGGAATGCTGATCGTGTTGCTGTGGGACCACACCCGCAATCGCGTCTTCCGCATGGGCTACCAGCATCAGCCTCCGGTGCAGTACGTGGACGCTTCGGAGAAAATTTCAGGACCGCTGTCCGACGCGCTGAGCGAAGTCGCCGCGAACCTGGGGCTACCGCTGCAATGGGTCCACGTCCCCGACGGTCCCGCGGTTGGCTTCCGAAAGGATTTGGTTGACCTATGGCCGCTATTGGCGGAGTCTCCCGGGCGCCCGGGGCGGCTCTTTATCAGCGCACCTTATGTGCGTCTGTCCTACTGGGTAATCACGAGGCAAGGCCAGCCGCTGCCGAGTGATTGGACTGGCATCCGTCTTGCACGCGGTCGCGGCCGCCAGTCCGAGGCTTGGGCCGCGGTGATTGCTCCGGGCTCCTCCGCGGTTTTGGCGCAGGACCAGATCGCCGCCTTCGAGGCTTTCTGCCGCGGCGAAGCGGACGCAGCCTTGGTGGCTGAGGGCATGAGCGACGGGGTGCTCTCCGCCAAGCCGAAATCCTGCGGGAAGAGCGGCGTTGGGCTTCACACGAAGCCAGGCTGGGTCGTTCTCTTCGGCTTGGCCGCCAACCCTACTGATCGTGGTGCCGTGCAGGCGGCGGAGCGGCTTCGGGAGGGGATGAGCGCCATGATCCGTTCCGGTCGCTTCGCGTCCATTTCGTTCAACTGGGGCTTGGTCACTTCCAGCCAACTCTTCACGATCTCTGAATTCATTGAAGCCGGGCGGAGGACCCGACAGCTCTGGTATGGCCTCTCCGCGCTGGGGCTCGTTTGTGTCCTGCTTGGATGGCAGACGCTGCGGCTGCGCCGCGCCCGCGGCGCAGCCGAAAGCGCGAACCGAGCGAAGTCCGCGTTTTTGGCCAACATGAGCCACGAGATTCGCACGCCGATGAACGGCGTTCTCGGGATGGCTGATCTGCTTCGGCAAACGACACTTTCCGCCGAACAACACGAACTCGCTCAAACCATTCGCGAGTCCGGCCAAGCGCTGCTCGAACTTCTCAACGACATTCTCGATCTGGCCAAGGTCGAGTCCGGGAAGTTGGAACTTCGGCTGGGACCGGTCCACCTGGAAAACCAGCTCCATGATGTTGAGCGCCTTTTCCGAGCGCGAGCAGCCGAGAAAGGCATCGCACTGCGCGTCGAGTCGGCCCCGGGCTCGACTGTCATCGTGCTTGCCGACGAACTGCGACTGCGACAGGTCCTCGCCAACCTCGTCAGCAATGCGGTGAAGTTCACCGATCACGGCGAAATCCTACTTCGCCTAACGGTCGATACGCAACCAGACGGCAACGTGACCGCCCACTTCACCATTTCCGATACCGGCATCGGCATCACCTCGGCGGACCAAGCTCGCCTTTTCGACGTTTTTACCCAAGCTGAAGAAGACGCCTCAGCTCGACGCGGAGGCTCCGGCCTGGGACTGGCCATCTGTCGCCGACTCGTCGAGCTGATGGGCGGAGCGATCACCCTGGCCTCCACGCTCGGTCAGGGCTCCACGTTTACGGTGACCCTCCCGCTCGCCGTGTCCTTCCTTCCCGTTCCGGCATCTTCTCTCCCCGAGGCTTCGCCGGCATCTCCGTCTCGCATCCTCGTGGTGGACGACAACGCGGTAAACCGCCGGTTGATCGAACTTATGCTCAATAAGCTCGGATGCTCCAGCACCCTTGCCACCAACGGCGAGGACGCCCTGCTGATCGCCGCCGGTGGGAACTTCGATCTCATCCTGATGGACTGGCAGATGCCCGGCATGGATGGCGTCACCGCGGCACGGATTCTGACTGAACGCTGGGCTGAGCACGAACGCATCCCCATCGTCGCCATCACAGCGAACGCTATGCAGGGCGACCGCGAAGCGTGTCTGGCCGCCGGAATGTCCGACTACCTCACCAAGCCCATCGACCTGGCCAAGCTTGCCGAGGCGATTGCACGTTGGGCGCTTACCAATGCATCACCTGGCCGCCGTCCACGTTGATCGTCTGCCCGGTGACCGCCGAAGCCCGGGACGAGGACAAGAAAGCCACCATGTCGGCGATCTCGGCCGGCTCCTGCCAACGCGCCAGCGGAGCCACGGCCTTTATCTTGTCCGCCGCCCACTCGTCGTACGTCCTTCGGAGCCCCTCCGGCTGGTGATCGTGCCACGCCTGCCATACTGCCTGGTTCAGCGGCGTCTTCACCATCCCAGGGTTGACCGTATTTACCCGCACGCCGTAACTGGCCAAGTCCTTTGCCAGGCACTGGGCAAAGTTGATGTTGGCCGCTTTACTGGCCGAATAAGGGGGGTCCGTCTGCGACCCAATCTGCCCTGCCACCGACCCGATGAACACCATCGTCCCGATCCGCCGGTGCATCATGCCCGGGGCCAACGCTTGCGCCACGTGCAGCATGCCCATCACGTTCACTTCGAGTACCCGCTGCCAATCCCCCGGCGTTAAATTCAAAAACGGAAATCCAAATTTTCCCGAACCCGTCGCGGCCGCGTGGACCAAGTGACGCACCGGGCCCAAGCGACTTTCCGTATCCCGGAGCGCCTCCGCGACCGACTCGGCCGAACTCACGTCCACCTTCCCCGGCCCGTGGCGATCCCAGATCGCCACCCGGCAACCCACGCGCTCCAAGGCTGCCGCGCACGCGAGGCCAATGCCGCTCGCTCCGCCCGTGACGACGGCCACGTTCCCGCTTAACTCTAAGTCCATCCGAACAGTCTAACGGTTGGCTTCCGCCATTACTTTACGAAACGCGGCCATCGTCACATCGGATGGCTTATAGTTGCCGAACCGATAGCCCTCGGCAATGCGCATGGGGGTCCAGCCGAACTTGTTTTTCCGGTCCCAGACTTCGCGTTTGGCCCCCCGTTGGGCCAGCAGCAACACGGCACCGGGCAGGTTCTTATAGGCCGCGCCGTGCATGGCCGTCTCGCCGTTCTGGTCAACGGCGTCGATATCGTTTCCTAATTCAAGCGCCAATTCGAGGGCCTGCACGACCTCCGCCTCGGTGCCCGCATCCTCGCCGGGTGACCGCGTGCCCAAGCCTGCCGCCGCCATCAAAGGCGTCGAACCGGTCTCGTTCGGGAGCTTCGGATCCGCGCCCAACTTCGCTAACTCGCGCATCAACTCGGCGTCGGCCGTGCGAGCCGCCAGGAAAAACGCCGTTCCACCGGCGGTGTTCAGACTGGTCAATCCGACGTTGATCTTCTTCGTCATCCTAGCATTCACGTTGGCGCCCTTGGCCACCAATTTGCGGACAAACTCCAGGCTGGTCATGTTGCCGGAGCCGTCCGGCGCGGGATCGTTGTCCCCACCGCCCGGCTTGCGGACCCACGTCACGACGTGCAGCGCCGCGTAACCAGGCCCGTCCGCATTCGGGTTGGCCCCGGCATCAAGCAACAACGCACCCAGCTCATAGTGAGCGTTCAACGCCGCTAAAATCAGGGCCGAGGTGCCCGCGCGCGGAGAACGCGCAGGAGCTGCCCGTCGCCCGCCGGTCGGGGTGGTATCGTTCGCGTCCGCTCCCGCTTTGAGCAGCGCCTTCACTGCGCCGATGTGACCTTCCCGTACGGCGAACAACAGCGCGGTATAGCCCGAGTCGAGCCGGTCGCTGACGTCGGCCCCGGCCATGACCAACTCTTCGATCACGCCGACGTTACCTTCGGCCGCCGCCCAGTGTAGCGCCGTTTGCCCGTGTTTCTTTTCCTTACCCTTGACGTTGGCACCATTGGCCAGTAGGGCGCGAACCGCTTCGACGCTGCCCGTGCGGGCGGCCGTCATCAGGGCCGTCTCACCACCCGGAAGCTCGGCATTCGGGTCGGCCCCTGCTTCGAGCAACCGCGTCACCATCTTACCGTTCCCGTTCGTACAAGCCAGAGAAAGCGCCGTCACGCCGTAGCGGTTGGCGACTTTCACGTCTTCGCCGGCGCGCAGCAATTGCTCTACCGCCGCCAGATCGTCCCGGTGGGCCGCCCGGTGTAGGGCGGTGGTTCCGTCGGCGGCCAGGAGGCCGCCCGCTACTACCAATCCGATCGCCCATCGTCGCATTTTCAGATCGTCAACTCGGAGATTTTTCCGTTGCTATCGGCAAACGAATCGAGGCGCGCACCGACGCGGTCGAGTAGCGTCAAGTGGAGATTCGCGAGCGGGGTCGGCTTATCGTAACGGATATGTCGACCGCCTGCCTTGGTACCCGCCAAGCCGCCGGCGACGAGGATGGGCAGATTGACGTGGTCGTGCTTGTCGGGGTTGCCCATGCCGCTGCCGTAAAGATAGATCGAATGGTCGAGCAGGGTGCCGTCGCCGTCCGGGGTGGCCTTTAGGCGCTCCAGGAAGTAAGCAAAGAGCGAGACATGGTAGGCGTTGATCTTGGCTACGCGGGATAACTTCTCGGGGTCGCCGCCGTTGTGGGTCAACGGATGGTGGGGATCGGAAACGCCGATTTCGGGATAGGTCCGGGTGCTGGTTTCGCGGGCCAATTGGAAGGTGATGACGCGGGTGACGTCGCCCTGCAGCGCGAGCACTTGCAGGTCGAACATCAGCTTGGCGTGGTCGCCGTAGGAAGCCGGCACGCCCACCGGGCGATCGAGATCTGGCAGCTTCGATTCGGACGTAGCCTTCTCGGCCTTCTGGATCCGCCGCTCCACTTCGCGAACGGTGTCGAGGTACTGCTCCATCTTGTTGCGATCGCCGGGCCCCAGCTTGCGCTGGAGACGGGCGATGTCCTCGCTCATCCAGTCGAGCAGGCTAGCGTCCTTGCGGAGTTCGGACTGGCGATCCTTGGCGGTTCCGCCGTCGCCGAACAAGCGCTCAAAAGCGATGCGGGGATGGGCTTCGGCGGGCAGCGGGGTGGTGGGCGTCGACCACGACAAATTGTTTTGGTAGACGCAGGCGTAGCCGTTGTCGCACTGACCGACGGTGGTCAGCAGGTCCATCGAAAGTTCGAGGGAGGGGAGGCGGGTGCCTTGGCCGATCTGCTGAGCGGCGACCTGGTCGGCGGTGGTGGCGAGATGGTAGTCTGTGCTCTCGGTCCACTTGGCGGTGGCGGCGCTGAGGAAGGCGGCGTTGGAGGTGGCATGGGTGCCGGGATAGGCGTTGCGCAGCTCCATGTTGCTCAACACGGTGCAGTTGTCGATGACTGGCGCGAGGCTCTTCAGAATCGGGGACAATTGGCGGAGGTCACTGCCGGGTGGCGTCCAGTCCTTGATGTGGGCGCCCATTGGGATGTAGACGTAGCCCAAACGTCGCACCGGCTTTGCCGGTGAGGCCGCGAGCGCGGTCATCGAAGGCAGCATCGCATCGAGCAGGGGTAGCGCCAGCGACGCTCCCATCCCTCGCAGCAGGGCGCGCCGCGGTAGGGCTTTTTTCGTGATGATCATTGGGCTCTCCTGAACTGAAAGGACGGGCTGCCGGCTATCCCTTGAATGAACGAGGAGAACCGGAAATAGGACTTCTGCGATTGACGCACAATCTGCCGCACGGCCGGGGCGTCGGTAAATTCCACGCCGCGACCGAGCGAGTAGGTTAACAGCTTCTCTGTAATGGTTGTAGCAAAAAGTTCGGGCCGCGTCAGCAGGGCCTTTTCAAGGCCGGCGACACCGGAGAATTTGGCGCCATCCGGCAAGCCACCGCTCGAGTCGACGGCGGTACCTTCCTCGGCTTGGCGCCAGCGGCCGACGGCGTCGAAATTTTCGAGCGAAAAGCCGGGAGGGTCCATCAGCTTATGGCAGCCGGAGCACGCCGGGTTCTTCCGATGCTCACTAAGGCGTTCGCGCATGGTCATCTTCTTCATCGCGGCCTTGGCTTCTTCGAGCGCTGGCACATTCGGCGGCGGGGGCGGCGGGGGGACGCCGAGAATATTGTCGAGGATCCACTTGCCGCGGATGACGGGGGAGGTGCGGGTGGCATAAGAAGTGACGGTGAGAATGCTGCCGTGGCGCAGCAGGCCGCCGCGCATTGTCTCCGGCCCGAAGGTGACCTTGCGGAAGCGGCTACCGTAGATGTTGGGAACGCCGTAGTGCTTGGCGAGGCGTTCGTTGAGGAAGCTGTAGTCGGCGCGGAGGAGGTCGAGGACGCTGCGGTCTTCGCGCATTACGCTTTCGAGGAACAGGTGGGTCTCTTTACGGAATGCTTGGCGGAGGTTGTCGTCGAAGTCAGGGAAGGCGCGCATGTCGGGCGTTATTGACGCCAGATTGCGGAGGTAGAGCCACTGGTCGGCAAAGTTGGTGACGAGCATTCGGGAGCGCTGGTCGGCCAACATCCGTTTTACTTGCTTCTGGAGGACAGTGGGTTGGTGGAGGTCTCCGCGGACGGCGGCGGCGAGGAGCTCTTCATCGGGAATGCTGCTCCAGAGGAAGAACGAAAGGCGCGAGGCAAGCTCTAGATCGGTGATGCGATAGACGGACTTGGGGGCAGCGCCGACGGGGTCTTGCTCGACGCGGAAGAGGAACTCCGGGCTGACGAGGACGGCGCGGAGGCCCATCTCGATGCCCGCTTCAAAGCCTTCGGTCTTGCGAGCCTCGCGATAGAATTTCAGCGGCACCGTAAGATCGGCTTCGGTGGAGGGCCGGCGGTAGGCCCGCCGCGTAAGACCGGAGAGGATCTTTTTCGCGCATGCATCGTCTTCCGACTTGCAGACAAAAATCGCCCGACGGCTGGGGGTATCGCCGGGGCCCTTTACGGCGTAGGGCCCGTTCACGGTGACCGAGAAAACGGCCGGGGTGATGCGCGGATGGCGGTCCATGTTGAAGTGCGCCTGATAGGGTTGCCGCTCGGTTTCTAGAAGGGTTGCACTCTGCTTTGGGAAGGCGGCGGCGATGACGTGCGGCCCGGCGCTGACGCGGATGCGAACGTTGAACTCGCGGTCGACGACGGAGTGGTCCTGGCCCTGGGTGGGCGGCTTGGCGGTGAAGGCTTGGATGCGCTCGCCGTCCAGCATCAGGTCTACGACATGGGTTCCGCGCAGCCCTTCGACGTGTTCGTTTCGATCGCGCTGGAGGCGGATTTGAATCTCGTACTCCGCGTCCTGGGGGAAGGTGTACTTGACGACGGTGCCGCCGCGGGTGCCCAGCGGCAGATCTTCGAAGTGCTCTTCTTGCGTGAGGTCCGGGGGGAGCATGACGGTTTCGCCGCCCACTTGTTTGGGCGGGATTCCGATGGCGAGGCGGCTGATTTTACGGGCGGCGCCGAGGTAGCGTTCGAGCAGCGTGGGGGAGAGGTTGCCAACGGTGACGTTGTCAAAGCCGTGGCTCGCGTCGTCGCTGGGGAGAAGGCCGGTGACGTCGACATCGACGGCGAGGAGGTCTCGAATTGCGTTCTGATACTCGGTCCGGTTCAAGCGCCGGAACGTGTCGGTACGCCCGGGGTCTACCTTGCCGGCATCGAGTTTTGTTTCGAGGGTTGCCACCAGATTTTGATAGTCGGACTCTTTCGGCCGCGGCAAGCCGACGGGTGGCATCGTCCGGCCTCGCACCCGGCGCAGCACCTTTTCCCAAGTGGCCGTGTCGTCAGCTTTGGCCGTATCGAGTGCTAAACCCGCGGCTTTGGAGGTGCCGTTATGGCAGCCGACGCAGTACTGATTGATGACTGGCTGCTGGGCCAGCAACAGGGCCGGAAAAAAAGCGACAACTCGGAGCATGACCAAACTATATCGCGGACGCTACTCCCATGCGCGATCCTTGATAAACTGCGCGTGCGCGGGGAGTGGCGCGTCGGTGCGGAAGTACTTCCGGTAAGCGCCGATCCAGTCCGCGGCGATCTCTTCCTGCGCCGTCGGTAACTCCAGCCGGCCGTTACAGACCATCGTCCGCAGATAGTCTTCTAACGCGTCTTTTACCCGCGCGTTCCAAACGCTGCCGGCATAGGGCTGCGGCCAGAGGTTCTTCACGTCCTCCGCCCCGCCCAACGCCGGGGTAATCAGGTAGTCCACCTCGTAGGCCCTCGGCTTCGGATCCTTGATTCCGTATCGGGCAAAGACGACCGCGGCCATTTCCCGGGGCGCGGTCCGGTCATCATCCTGGGCCAAAGCCACGCAGACTTGCTGCTGGGTCATCGGGCGGGTTGCCCCTGGTGTGAAGCTGGCATTCGGCCGGTCGTTCCGCTGCTGGCTCCACCAGATCCCCACGCCCACCACGAGCATTGCCGCCACTGCCGCGTACTTCCAGACGGGCACCTTGCTGCCCCGATGCAGGGCCGTGAACTCTCCGAGCGTCCGTTCCAGCATTTGGTAACGAGCTCGGCACTGCGAGCATTCCTGCAAATGCTCGGCTCCCGCTTCGCCGTCCATCACGGCCATCAACTCTGCGTCGTCGAGGTGCTTCATCATCCTTCCGCCTCGAACGCCTTCGGCTTTGGATGCTTGATTCCGAGACGGGCAAAGGCGACCTCGGACATCTTCCGGGGCAGTGCCACGCAGAGCTGCTGGGTCATCGGCGGGGTCATCCCGGGGGTGAAGCATGCCGCCACTGCCGCGTCCTTCGAGACGGGTACTTTGAGGCCCCGATGCAGGTTCGTGAACTCCGCGTAGTCCAGGAGCTTCATCGTCCCTCTACCTCGTTGGCCGTCGGATCCTTGATGCTGTAACGGGCAAAGGCGACCGCGGAGCTCTTCCGGGGCAGTACCACGCAGAGCTGCTGGGTCATCGGCGGGGTCGCCCCGGGGGTGAAGCGTGCCGCCACTGCCGCGTCCTTCGATACGATGCCCCGATGCAGGGTCGTGAACTCTCCGAGCGCCTGTTCGAGAACCTGATAACGAGCGCCGCATTGCGAGCATTCCTGCAAATGCCCGGCTCCCGCTTCGCCGTTCATCGCGGCCATCAACTCTGTGTCGTCGAGGTGCTTCATCGTCCCTCTGCCTCGTTCGCCTTCGGCTTCGGATGCTTGATTCCGTGACGGGCAAAGACGACCGCGGCCATCTCGCGGGGCGGTGCCACGAGGACCTGCTGCCGGGTCATCGCCTGGGTCGCCTCAGGGTTGAAGCTGGCATTGGGCAGGTCGCTTCGCTGGCGCACCATCATCCCTGCCGCCGCTGCCGGGTACTTCCTCCAGAGGGGTGCTTTGCTGCTCCGATGCCGGGCCGTGAATTCTGCGTCGTCGAGGTGGTTCATCGTCCCTCCACCTCGGCCAGCTTCCCCAACGACCGCGCGAGCGACGAGGCGACCGTCCCCAACGACATCTCCAATACTTCGGCGATCTCCCGGTATCGCAGCCCCTCCGCCCGCAACACGAGGCAGCACCGATCCCGCTCTGGAAGCGCGGCTACGACGGCTTGTAACCGCTCCTGCCGCCGTTTCAGCGCCGCTAACTCTTCCGGGCTCGGCCCCGGGTCGCACATCTCGATACTCTCGGCCACCCGCCCCAGTTGCATGCGCCGCTTCAGGGCCAGATTATGCCCCACCCGAAATACCCAACCGCGCAGATTGCCCCGCGCGCCGTCCCGCTGCAGGTGGTGCACCAGGGCCAGGAATACCTCCTGGGCAACGTCCTCGCTATCCGCTTGCGTCAACCCGATCGCGGCGAGATACCGCAACAGCGGCGCGCGCCACTGTCCGTACATTTTGGCGACTTCATCGGCGAGCGGCCACGGTTGCTCCGGCCAAACGGCTACATTCGACACCTCTTCAAAATACTCTGAACAAGAGCCGTCTCGCTGGAATATAACTATGTGACTTTTCTTTCACTTTTCGCCACGGTCCTGACGCTTACCGTCACCGACCCTTCTGGCGCACCGATGGCCGTTTCTGGTCATATTGCCAACCTTGCCTCCGGCGTCTCCACCCGTGTCCGCACCGACGCCCAAGGCTATGCAACCCTCGATCTCCTGGTTGGCCGGTATCGCCTTTCGCTGGCTCACCCCGGCTTCGCCAGCAACGTGCAGGTGCTTGACCTGGCCAGCCCGGTCTCGAAGACGGTCACCATGACCGTTGGTGCCCCCTCGTATTCAGTCGACGTGTTGAGCCCGACGCCCCTCCCCGGCCTTGACCGCTCGCGCGATTCCCTGCCCGCGCCGCTACAAACGGCTATTGACCGCGATCTCACCGCCTCCGGTGCACTGGATCTATCCGATTTCGCGAACCGACGCCTGGGCGGCGTCTATATGAACGAGATCCAAGGGAACCCGCTGCAGCCCGACCTCAACTATCGCGGCTACACCGCTTCCCCACTGCTGGGCACTCCCCAAGGCGTCTCGATTTTTATGGATGGCGTCCGGCTGAATCAACCGTTCGGCGACGTCGTCAGTTGGGACCTGATCCCGCGGCTGGCCATCGCAGAGATGGCGCTGGTCCCTGGGTCGAACCCCGTGTTTGGATTGAATACGCTCGGCGGGGCATTGTCGCTACGGTCGAAGGACGGCCGCAGCCACCCCGGCTCTGCGCTGACCCTGAACGGCGGCAGCTTCGGGCGAAAAATCGCTGAGTTCGAGCACGGCGGCTCCGTGCCGCGCGGCTTCCACTGGTACACCGCCGGGAACCTTTTCTTCGAAGACGGCTGGCGGGAGACGTCGCCGTCGAACGTCCGGCAGTTGTTCACCAAGTTCGGCTGGCAGGGGCAGCGGACCTCGGTGGGCCTCAGCATGGCTTATGCCAACAACGCGTTGCTCGGCAACGGTTTGCAGGAGCAACGGTTCCTTCTACGGGACTACGCGAGCGTTTACACCAAGCCCGACGTCACGGCGCACCGGTCACCGTTTGTCAATTTCAGCGTGCAGCATTCCCTGGCCCCGCGGCTTACTCTGTCCGCCAACAGCTACTTTCGCTACATTGGCACCAGAACCTTGAACGGCGATAGCAATGAGGATTCGTTCGACCAATCCGTCTATCAACCGAACGCAGCGGAGCGCGCGGCGTTGGCGGCGGCTGGCTTCACGGGCTTCCCCACGGCCGGCGAGAACGCCGCCAATACGCCGTTTCCGAAGTGGCGCTGCATCGCCAACGTCCTACGCCGCGACGAACCCGCAGAGAAGTGCAACGGTTTGCTGAACCGGTCGATCTCGGAGCAGCGCAACTACGGCTTGTCCGGCCAGCTTTCGTGGTCGAACCAGCGCCATCAGGTGACCGCCGGGGTGGCCTACGACGGCAACAGCGTCAACTTTAACCAGTCCACCGAGCTCGGCTACCTGAACCCGGACCGCAGTGTGACGCCGCTGGGCGCTTTCGCCGATGGTGTTACCGGCGGTGATGTTGACGGCGAACCGTACGACAACCGGGTCAATCTGGCCAGCCGCATCCGTACCGCCAGTGTGTTCGCCCTCGATACGATCCGGCTCGGCCGCTCCGTCAACCTCACCGCTTCCGGCCGTTTCAACCGCACCACCATCGACAATCTAGACCGTATTCAGCCCGTGGCCGGGACCGGGTCGCTGACCGGTTCCCACGTGTTCAGCCGGTTCAACCCGAGCGTTGGGGTGACCTACCGTGGTCTGTATGCGAGCTATAGCGAAGGCAGTCGCGCGCCGACGGCCATTGAGCTCGGCTGCGCTGACCCCGCTTCGCCTTGCCGCCTGCCGAACGCTTTGGCCGGTGATCCGCCGCTGCAGCAGGTGGTGACCCGGACGGTCGAAGCTGGCGTCCGCAGCACGGGCGAAGGCAGGCTCCGTTGGAACCTGGGCTGGTTCCGCGCCGATAATCGTAACGACCTCCTGTTCGTCGCCTCGCCGCAGACCGGCTTCGGCTACTTCCGGAACTTCGGCCAAACGCTGCGGCAGGGCGTTGAGGCCGGGATGAGCGCCCGGGTTCGCCGTGTCACGTTCGGCACGAACTACACCTTCCTGGACGCGACCTTTCGCAGCCCTGAAATTGTGAATGGGCAAGCCAACAGCTCGAACCGGGAGGGGCGAATCGGGATCGTCTCCGGCCAGCGGATCCCGCTGGTTCCGCACCACATGACGAAGGCCTACGCGGACTGGCAGGTGACCTCGAAGTTCGTTGTTAACTTTGGGGTGGTGGGCATTTCGGGCGCCATCGCGCGGGGCAATGAGAACAGCCAGCACAAGCCGGACGGACGGCTGTTCATCGGTCCCGGCTCCAGCCCCGGATACGCGGTGGCCAACCTCGGCGGCCGCTACGAGCTCCACCGGCGGGTGGAGCTTTTCGCTCAGGTCAACAACCTTTTTGACCGCCAGTACTACTCTGGAGCGCAGCTTGGCCCCACCGGCTTTACGGCTGAAGGCAACTTCATAGCCCGGCCGTTTCCGGGGGTGGGAGGCGTATTTCCGGTGCGGCAGGCGACGTTTTATGCTCCTGGCGCGCCGCGGGGCATCTGGGGTGGGGTGCGGCTGCGCTTCTAATCGACGTACCATGAACCCTAAGAGGGTTCTGTTCGTATGGCTCGTTTCTTCGTTTTCCTGGCTGCTGCCGTCGCGCTATTCGGCCAGACCAGCGGCACGATTAGCGGTTCCATTTCCGACCAAAGCGGTGCCGCCGTGGCGAGTGCCCAGGTGGTCGCGATCAGCAGCAATACGAACGAGAAGCGGCAAACTGTTTCGCCATCCTCGGGCCAGTACTCCTTCCCGTTTCTCGCCCCCGGCGAGTACCGTATTGAAGCGTCACTAGCGGGGTTTTCCACCAGCGTGGCCACTGCCGTGCTGACCGACGACGCGGCGCTGGGCCGCGTCGTCGATGGGAACGCGATGAAGGAGCTTCCACTTTCGTCCCGCAACTTCACGCAATTGCTCGGCCTGTCGCCCGGCACCTCGGGCCCGCTGAACGACGCCGGCGCCCTCGGGCGCGGCA
>JBBRIO010000068.1:0-14205 GCA_038220855.1 Bryobacterales bacterium
AAGGCACTCGAAGCCGCCATTTCGTCGCTTTCCAGCGCTCCTGGATTTGATCGCGATCTCGAGCGGGCTACAAAACTTGAGACATGATGACCAGATTTACCCTTTCCAAACTCGTCCTCTTGGCCTTCCTAGCCGTCGCCCCTGTGACAGCCACTGATTTCTCGTTCTTCAGCATCGTCCGAGCGGGCGTTCAAGGGGCTGGCGATTGGGAGATCGGCACCGGGCCAAACGGAAACTCCATCACTACCGGAGCCCAGTTCGCTTGGACAAACAACGCCGACCAAACTTTCCGCATCGGCTACAGGCAGTCCGACAACACCGCCTACACCACCGTCTCGAACTCTGCTGGCTTCACAGCCACTTCAAGCTACAATCCTATCGGCGGAGCTCCCTTAACCAGCACCGGTAACTGGACCATCAAAGCCAACGCGATGTACACCAGCGCGACCGCACTCCCGGTAGCTACCTCCGTCCAGGTCTCCAACATACGACTCGTCACGGGTCTCAACATCCTCCAACCCCTAACCTCCCTCTCCGCCTCCCAACCACTCTCGACGGCCCCCAGCAGCAACGCCGCTCCCATCGTCTTTTCAGCCGCTTCCAATGGCGGCGATTGGTACATCGAAGGTACCATCCGCTTCACCGGTCTAGCACCCTTCGTCACCAGCGGAGCCCAGCGCTCGCAGCTACATTTCGGGCTCACGGCCGTCGCCTCCGATACCCCCGAACCCGCCGCCATCCTCCTCATCTCCAGTGGGCTCGCCGCCCTCGCCTACTTAAGGCCTCGCCGCAAAGGGGCCCCTGCCTAGTGGATACCCAGTGGCCCCCCAGAATGCCGGCGCTAGGCGACTGCTACGGCTTGCTTAGCTGGGCGGATCTCCGTTCGCTGAGCCGACGCTACTGGTGGCTACCCCTCCTCGGCTGCGTCCTGACCGTTAGCATTGGGATCGCCGTAACCCACTGGCAACCCGACGCCTACCTCTCGCGCGCGCAGGTCCGCTTCATCCCCCCGCAAGTCGCTGAGCGATACGTCACTCCCAACCTGTCGATGCAAGTCGAACAGCGCGTCTTCGCCTTGGCACAACTCTTGCGGAGTCGCATCACCGCCACCCGCATCATCGAAAGCTTCCAACTCTACCCCGAACGACGACGCTTTTATACCGTCGCCGACCTCCTCCCGACCTTCCAGGACCACCTCCAAATTCAGACCGTCGGAAACACCGGCGGCGATCGGGGTCAAGTCGTCCCTACTGTCGAAATTACCTTCTCCTATTCCGATGCCGCCACCGCCCAAAAAGTGGTCAAGCGCCTCGTCGAACTCGTCTTTGAAGAAAACCGCCGCTACCGCTCCGACCAATCCATCGGAACCACCGAATTCCTCAACGAACAGGCCAAAAACATGGAAACCGAAATCGACGAGCTCGAAGCCCGCTTAGGCGAACTCCAGCACGACACAAACACGACCAATAACCCGAATCAACTCGGCCTCTCCACCCAACGACTCTACGCCATTGACACCCGTATTCGAGACCTCACCGACGATCTCCGCGAAAGAGAAAAAGAACGCGATCGCGCCGTCCAAATGAGCAAGGCCGCCGACCAACGAGCCGCCTCCGTTGATGTCGAAAACCCTGACGCCGCTATCCTCCGCCTGGGCTGGAATACCGCGACCGACATTACTCGTCGCCGGCTTACTGAGGTCCGCGCTAAGGTCATCTCCCTTCGCCATCGATACTCGATCGCCCATCCCGATCGCGAACCCGCCGAAGCTGAACTCCGGGAAGCGCAACAGGAATACGAACACGCCGTCAAAACCGAAGTAGCCCAGGACCGCAATCTACGCAAGGTGGCCATCATGAGCGAAAAAGCAAACTATCAAGCCGAACTCCGCGCCGCCGAAACCAGCATCACCGAGCTTCGCCGCCAGGAAGTCGAGTTACGCGCAGAATCCCAACGAGCTCGCGCCGCCATGGCCGTCGAGCCGAGCACCAACACCGAACAACTCGCCGTCACCCGCCAATACGCCAACCTAAAGGAGCAGTACAACGCCTTGGTCAAAAAACAGAATGAATCCCAAACCGCCTCCGAGATGGAACGCCGAGGCCAAGGCGAAACTGTCGAAATGATTGAACCGCCCTCCCTTGCGCCCACCCCGCAATGGCCCAACCGCCCCGCCCGTCTCGGCATGTTCGCCGCCGGAGGCCTCTTGTCCGGATTCCTCATCGCCTGCTTCCTCTATCTCCAGCGCCTCCGCATCTCCTCCCACCGCGCCCTCGAAGCCTGGTCCCAACTCCCCGTCCTCGCCGTCTTCTCCGGCAAACAAATCTCCGGACCCACGGAACCCTCCGGCCAACTGGTCGACCGCTGGGTGCAACGCTCCGCCCTCGCCCTCCTCCCCATGCTCGTTTTCTTTGCCGGCTGCTCCAACCTCCGCCAAACTCCCGCCGCCCTCGTCCAAAACGGCATCACCTTGGAGTCCAAAGGCAACACCGCCGGCGCCCTCATCCTTTACCGCCGCGCCATTCAACTCGACGCCCGCTACGGCCCCGCGTACAAAGCCCTCGCCCTCGCCGCCCTCCGCGAAGGCGAACTCAACGCCGCCCGCGAAGCCTTCATCCGCGCCGCCGAACTCAGCCCCGACGACTCCCGCCTCAAAGCCCAACTCGCCGACGTCAGCTACCGCCTCTACTTCTCTGATCCCGGCCGGCCCGCCGGCCTCCTCCGCGAAATCGAAATCATGTCCGCCGAGTTAATGGAACGCTGGCCCAGGTTGCCCGACGGATATCGGATCCAATCCCAAGTCCTCCTCGAACGCCATCAAATCAAAGGTGCTACAGAACTCCTCGAAAAAGCACTCCAAAACTCGCCCGCCGAACCTGCCCTCAGCAGCCAACTCGCCGCCGCTTACTACCAGAACGGCGACGCCACCACCGCCGGTAACCTCCTCCGCGCCGTCATCGACGCCTCTCCTGATTTCGCCAACGCCTACGATCTGCTCTATCTCCAAGCCATGCAGGCCGGCAACCGGAAACTCGCCTCCGAAACCCTCGATCAAAAGTGGGACCATTTCCATTCCCTCGAAACCGGGCTCCAGGTCGCCGCCCATCTGTACGCCCTCGATCAGAAAGACAAGGCTGTCGCCTTCATCAATGACCTCCCCGCTACAACGGGCAAAGAACGCCTCTCCCTAGCCAAAATCGGCGACTTCTGGCTCAATCGCGGCGATCTCACCCGCGCCCGCGCCGCCTACGAAGCTGGCCGCCAAGCCGAACCAACCCTCCGCTCCGATTATGCCGGCCGCCTCGTCGAACTCCTCCTCGCCTCCGGTCAACCCGAACAAGCCCAGCGCCTCATCGAAGCCGAACAAAGCCAAGCACCCCGCGACCTCAGCCTCCAAGCCATCCACGCCGCCCTCCGGCTCTCCGCCACCAAACCCGACCAACGTCGCGAAGCCCGCGCCAAACTCGAACAACTCCTCGCCCAAATGCCCGGCTCCCCGTTTGTTCGCTTTCACCTCGGCCGCGCCTATCTCCTCGAAGGCAACCCCGCCAAAGCCACCGAACACCTCGAACGTTCTGTCGCCCTCGACCCCAACTATGCCCCCGGCTGGCTTGCCCTTGTCGAAGCCGATCTGCTCAACGGCGAAACCGCCCGCGGAGAACGCAACGCCGCGGCCATCTTGCGACGACTCCCCGAAAACCCCATCGCCCTCCAACTAAGCGCCCGCGCTCGCATGATCCAACAGCACCCCCAGGAAGCCGAAAGCCTCCTCAGCCGAGCCATTCGGAGCCAACCTGAAAACCTCGCCGCCCTCTACGACCTCTTCCAAGCCCAAATGTCCCAAAAGAAGTGGGATGCCGCCGACCAAACCATCAAACTACTCCGCAAAAGCTCCGCCGACGGAGAATGGAAAGTCGACCTCGCCGAAGCCCAACTCGCTGGTCGACGCGGCCAACCCGAGCAATGCCTCCAAATCCTCGCTCGCGCCCTCAAAGCCCAACCCCATGTCATGGCCCTCCGCGGAGCCTATGCCGCCGTCCTCCTTAATGCCGGCCATGGCCCCGACGCCCTCTCCCAATACGAGCAACTTCGCCACGAACAACCCGACAATTTCGAGTTTCAAATCGGCTGGGTCTCCTCCTTGGCCGTCAGTAACAAAACCGCCGAAGCCCTCTCAGCCTTCGAACAACTCCAACGCCAGCGCCCCAACGACAGTCGCGTCTGGACCCACTATGCCGCCCTCGCCCAACAAGCCGGCCGCACCGCCGATGCCCTCCGCGCCTACCGCGCCGCGATCGCCCGCGACGAATCCAATCCACTCATTCTAAATAACTTAGCCTGGCTGCTCCTCCGCGTAAACCAGGACCTGCCCGAGGCCCTCGCTCTCGCCCAGCGCGCTCAGAAATTGATGCCGCAAAGTGGCACCATCGACGACACCCTCGCACTCGCCTATCGTAAAATGGGTCTTCATCGAGACGCCTTGGCGACCTATCAGAAAATGCTCACCTACCTCCCCGCCGAAGAGCGCCCGCGCGTCCAATCTCTCATCGGGGAAGTCAAACAGGAGCGGACCAATGAGCCCCGCGGCTAACCACCCCCCCGCTATTCACGCCAAAACGAACAGCGACGACCAGTCCACCATCGACTCCCTCCGCCTGCTCGGCAGCGCCCAGATCCCTTCGGCGCCCGCCCCCCCTGCCCCCGAGCCTCCGCCCGTCTTCGTCCTCGATCGTCTCGACATCCGCTTCTCCGCCGCCGTCGATCACCCCCCCGACATCCTCCGCGAGCTACCCCTCGCCGCCATGCCCGTCGCCGATTGGGAACAGGTCCGCCTCCTCCGTGACAACCTCTGGGAAACTCAGGAAAATGGCCTTGAATCCGCCGCCCCCTTCAGCATGATCGGCATCGCCGGCCTCGGCTCGGTCGACGATCGCTGGGCTCTTTCCGTCGCCCTCTGGGCCTCCCATCGCGAACTCGCGGGCTGCCGCGTACTCCTCATCGACACCGATGCTTCCGCCGCCCCCTCCCACGCCACCCCCCAACTCAGCGCCGCCCCCGGCTTCGCTGACTTCGCCAACGACGAATCCATCAGCCTCTCCAGCACGCTCCAACGCGTCCAGGGCACCCAACTTTATCTCATGAGCCCCGGTACGGCGGCCGCCGGCGCTCTTGATCCCATCGATTTCCGCGCCGCCCGCCCCATCCTAGCCCAACTCCGCAAACACTTCGACTTCGTCTTCTTTCACCTCCCCGACCGTACCCAACCAACCGACCTCGCCGCCTGGATCCGGCTCACCGACGGCGTCGTCCTCACCTGCAAACGCCAAAGTGACACCTACCAGGACGCCGAAGCCCTCCTCGCTGCCGTCCCCGGCCACAAAGCGCTAGGCTGGGTTTTTCTTTAGCCGATAAACTTGTAACATTCAACTCCGCTTAGATAACGTAGAGTATGCGGTACCACGCCATTCTCATACTTGCGCTCTCGCTCCCCCTGCTCACCTGGGGCCAAAGCAAGAAAAGCCCCCTCGATAAGTTCCGCCAGTTGGAAGAACTCCTTCCCACCCCGAACGAATATCGTACCGCCTCCGGAGCCCCCGGCCACAAGTATTGGCAACAGCGCGCCGACTACCAAATCGCCGTCGAACTCGACGACGTCAACCAACGCATCACCGCCTCGGCCACCATCGATTATCACAACCAGTCCCCCGACTCCCTCGCCTATCTCTGGGTCCAACTCGACCAGAACATCTGGCAAAAACACTCCGATACCGGACTCACCGAAACCGCCCCCGACTTCAAGAAATTCCCCCTCCCCCTCGCCCGCCGACTCATGGACGATCCCTTCGACGGAGGCTATCGCATCGGTAGCGTCAAAGACTCGGCCGGTCGCGAACTCCCCAAAGTCATCAACCGCACCATGATGCGCGTCGACCTCCCCGCCCCCCTCCCCCCCGGCCAAACCTTCCGTTTCTCCGTCGCCTGGGACTACCCCATCAATAACTCCAAACGCACCTCCGGCCGCACCGGCGCCGAGTTCTTCAAAAAGGACGGCAACTGGATCTACGAAATCGCCCAGTGGTTCCCCCGCATGGCCGCCTACAACGATGTCACCGGCTGGCAGCACAAACAGTTCCTCGGCACCGGAGAATTCACCCTCGAATTTGGCGACTACCAAGTCAAAATCACCGTCCCCAACGACCATATCGTCGCCTCCACCGGCGTCCTCCAAAATCCGCAGGACGTCCTCACCCCCACCCAAATCCAGCGCCTCGCCCAAGCCAAAAGCGCAAAGAAACCTGTCCTCATCGTCACAGCCGCCGAAGCCGCCCTCGCTGAAAAAGGCAAATCCACCGGCAAGAAAACCTGGATTTTCCACGCAAAAAACGTCCGCGACTTCGCCTTCGCCACTTCCCGCAAATTCATCTGGGACGCCCAAGGCCACAATGTCGGCTCCAACCCGGTCATGGCCATGAGCTACTACCCCAAGGAAGGCAACCCCCTCTGGGAACGCTACTCCACCCAAGCCATCATCCACACCCTCGACGTCTACTCCCGCTACACCTTCCAGTACCCTTACCCCATCGCGATCTCCGTCAACGGACCCGTCGGCGGCATGGAATACCCCATGATCTGCTTCAACGGCCCCCGGCCCCTCGAAGACGGAACCTACTCCCAGCGCACCAAATACGCCCTCATCGGCGTCGTAATCCATGAAGTCGGCCACAACTACTTCCCCATGGTCGTCAACTCCGACGAACGCCAGTGGACCTGGCTCGACGAGGGCATCAACTCCTTCCTCCAGTTCCTCGCCGAACAGGAATGGGAACCCGACTACCCCTCCCGCCGCGGCGAACCCTCCAAAATCGTCGAGTACATGACCAGCCCCGACCACGATCCCATCATGACCAACTCGGAAAGCGTCATCTCCCTCGGACCCAACGCCTACGGCAAACCGGCCACTGCCCTCAATATCCTCCGCGAAACCATCCTCGGCCGCGAACTCTTCGATTTTGCCTTCAAACAATACTCCCAGCGCTGGATGTTTAAACGCCCCATGCCCGCCGACTTCTTCCGTACCATGGAAGACGCCTCCGGCACCGACCTCGATTGGTTCTGGCGCGGCTGGTTCTACACGAATGAAACCGTCGACATTTCGCTCGAAAAACTAACCCAATTCACGATCGATACCCGCAACCCCGAAGTCGAAAAGCCGCTCTCCAAAAAGGCCAAGGACGAAGAGCCGATCTCCCTCTCCGCCCAACGCAACAAAGTGCTCCATAAACGCACCGACGACTTCCCCGAACTCCTCGATTTCTACAACAAGTGGGACGAGTTCGCCCCGCTCCCCTCGGAAAAGAAGGCCTTCGAAACCTACGTCAAATCCCTCGAAGAAGACGAACGCAAACTCCTCGACCCCACCATGAACTTCTACGCCCTCGAAATCAAAAACGTCGGCGGCGTCATCATGCCTGTAATTCTGGCCATCGAGTTCACCGACGGCACCAAAGAAGAAATGCGCATTCCCTCCGAAATCTGGCGTCGCCTCAGCACTTCGGTCACCAAACTCATCCCCACCCGCAAAGAGATCAAGTCCATCGAACTCGATCCTCACCGCGAAACCGCCGATGCCGACTTGAGCAACAACAACTGGCCCCGCAAGCCCATCAAAAGCAAATTCCAACTCTTCAAAGAAGAACGCGACGGCAAGCGCAACCCCATGAACGAAGGAAAAACCAATGCCGAGGCTTCTCCTACCGGCAATAATTAGCACGCTCCTCCTGGGAGCCCACCAGTTCCACTTCGGCCACCTCGACGCCAACTGGAACTCCCACAGCCGAGCCCTGGAAATAACCGTCCGTCTCCACGCCGACGACCTCGAAGCCCTGCTCCGCCGGCAGCAGGGCCGCGGCCTCGAACTCGACCGCGATCCCCAAGCCGAACGCCTCGCCTGCGCCTACGTCCTCCAAACCGTCGCCTTTGACGACGTCCGCTTCCGCTGCATCGGCATGGAAGTCTCGACGCATTTCGCCACTCTCTTCCTCGAAGGCCCTGCCGCCGCCCCGCCCCGCCGCGCCCGCTTCCAGTCCCTCTCCTCCTCCTTCCCCGACCAGGTCAACACCCTCCAAATGCAGACGGACGGCAAGGCCATCGGCCCCGCCGTCCCGTTCCTGCCTGCGAACACCTGGAAGCCCCTCCCGGCTAAAAAATAAGTTTCAGCCCGAACTGAATCACCCGCGGCTGATTATTCTGCGCCGCAATCTGCCCAAACTGCGGATTCCCAAACGTCGAATTCGGCGGCGAAAAGCGAACCGTATTCGTGATGTTGAACATCTCCGTCCGGAACTGCACGTTCAGCTTTTCCTTGATCCGCGTGTTCTTCGTCAGCGTCATATCGATCTGCGAAGTCACATCGCTCCGGCAGCCGTTCAACGTCCGCCCCAAGTTGCCAAACGTATACGCCGGCGGATTCGTAAACACCGAAGAATCCAGCCAACGCTCTGCCGTCGGGTTCGAAACACACGGCGATGTCCCGTTCCAATTCGGCCGCTGCCCGCCCCCCTGCGAAAACGTATTATTCACGTTCGAACCAATCCCCAACGGACCGCCCGAAAATCCCATCCAAATACCGCCCATCTGCCAACCGCCCAACACCTTCGGCAAAAATCCCGCCTGCTTCTTAAAAAACGGCAGCTCATAAACTGCGTTCATGATGTAGCGATGCGTCTGGTCGATGGTAGACGAACTCCACTCCGCCGCCAGGTTGTACCAGTTCTGCACCCCGCCGCCCCCCAGCGCTTCGCCGCCAAACGGTCCAGTCCCGTTGTCCATCGTTTTCGAATAGGTATAGGAAGCCATCAGGTTCATCCCGCCCGCAAACCGCTTCTCCGCCTTCATCTCCAGCGCGTGATAGCTCGACGTAGCCCAACTCGCGTTCTGCGAACCCACCCCGTCAAACTGCGGCAACGGCCGCAACAACTGCGCCCGCGCCACCGTCCGGCTCGCCAGCGTTCCCACCGCAATCTGCCCGAAGAACGGATTCGCCACCTGTTGCCGCAGCGTATCCCCCTGGCTCAGTTGACTCGGGTCCAGTTGGTTCCACTGCCGATTCTCGAACATCCCCACCCCCCGGCTACCCGCATAGCCGACCTCTAACAAGATGCTCCCCGGCAACTCCCGCTGAATCCCTAGATTCCATTGCCCGCTGTACGGGGTGTAGTTCCCAGAGTCAAAAAACTGCACCCCCTGCCCCAGCAGCGTCGAAAGCCCCGCCGAACTCCCCGTTGGCTTGTTGAACCCATTCGGAAACGGGTTGCTCAACGACACAATCGGCGTTACCCCATCCAAACTCGAAACGATCGTCGTCGGTGCCTGATAGCCGCTGATTCCGAACGGGCCCGACCCGCCGCCCACCCCCGTCAGCCCCGCATAAAACAGCCCGCCGCCCGTCCGGATCACCGTCTTCGAATTCGCGCGCCAGGCAATCCCAACTCGCGGTGCAATATTGTTCCGATCCGGCTTCGCGTTATACCGGCTCCGCCCGTTTACCCCCGGAAACGTCAACCCTCCCTTCAAATCCAAACCCGCCACTTTCAACGGCGAAGGGGCCGCAAAATCGAAATTCGACAGTTGGTTAAATCGGTCCGTCCGCGGTGTCTCAAAGTCATAACGAACCCCCAAATTCACGGTCAACCTCGGGGTCACTTTCCACGCGTCCTGCACATAACCGGCCATATACTTGTTCGTCTGCGCCAACGCCGGCGCCGGGTTCACCCCACCCCCCGGAATCCCGAGCAAAAACGTCGCCAGCCCCAAGCCCGTGTTCGCCGTCGGCGACGCCGGGTTCGGCCCCTGAGTAAAGTTCGGCCCAAACGAAAAGTTGGTCGCCGTATCTCCAGTCTGCCAGTTGTTGAACTGAATCACCCGATACTCCCCGCCCATCTTCACCGTGTGCTTGGCGAAATTCCTCGTCACCGCGCCCTGCAGATTCTGCTGCGTATTCCCAAACCGGATCAAGTCCGTCGCCCCACTCACCCCCCCCACGACGGTGTTCGGAATCGATCCCGCCACGCTCAACCCGTTAATGATAATCGCCGGCAGCGATACCGGATCCACCATCCCCTGCCGTAAGTTCGCCGGAAAGCCCAGCGATTCAATATCGAAATTATCCGAATACGGCCGCCGAAAGTTGATCAGCCGCGTCGCCGAATACCGCAGCGTCGCAATTGTCGCCGGCGAAAAAATGTGCGTATCTTCCACCACGCTGTTCCAACGCGTAAACGTCTGCGGCCCCGCCGTCGGCGCAATGTTCCTCCGCTCCTGCCCATAAACCGGCGCTCGCAAAAACGGCGTGTTGTCGTACGAATACCGGAAAAACAGCCGATTCCGATCCCCAAAACTATGGTCCACCCGCGGACTGAACGAATCCTTATTCACCAGGTTCCCGTCCGTTCGCGTGTAGTTGATCGAACCGTAGTTCGCCCCCAGCGTCGTCGGCGGCGGCATCAGCCGCGCCAAATTCCGGGACACTGGATTGATCCGCCCCGCCGGAATCACGTTGTTCGGAAACGGAGTCCGCGTAAACCCGGTCCCCACCGAAGTCGTCGTCGCCGGATCAAACAACGTCACCGCCGACCCGTTCGTCTGCCGCAAATTCGAAAAATCCCCCGTCAATTGCCGCGGGTCCGGCAACGATGCCGTAAACGTAATCCCCTGCACAAACCGCACCGTCTCACTATTGAAGAAGAAAAACGTCTTGTTCCGCCCATCGTAAACCTTCGGAATCCGCACCGGCCCCCCGATCGTCCCGCCAAACTGATTGAACTTAAACGGAGGCCGCTGCCGCCCGCTCCGGTTCGCAAACCAGTCGTTGGCGTTCAACTTTTCATTCCGAAAAAACTCGTAAAGCGTAAAGTGCAAATCGTTCGACCCGCTCCGCGTCACCACGTTGAACACGCCCCCCGCCGCCCGGCCAAACTCCGCCGAAAAACTGTTCGTCTCCACCTTGAACTCCTGCACCATATCCGGGTTCGGATTGATCACCGGCTGGTTCTGCGCCGCCGCCGAATTCGGCGCCCCGTCCAACAGAAACTCGTTCGAACTCGCCCGCTGCCCGTTGATCGAATACGACACCGTCGAAATCTGATCGATCACCAGATTATTTACGCCCGACGACGGCCTCACCCCAGGAACCAGCATCGCCAGCGCATAGCTATTCCGCCCCAGCAACGGCAACTCCGTCACCTGCTTACTCCCGATCACCGCCCCCAACGACGACGTCTCCGAATCCAGCAAAATCGCTCGCGCGTTCACCTCAATCGCCTCGTTCACACTCCCCACCGCCAAAACGTAGTCCAACCGCGCCACCTGTCCCACTGCCAGTTGCAGATCCCGTTCCCGAATCGGCTTAAACCCCGGCTTCTCCACCACCAACCGATAAGCCCCCGGCGGTAACAGCGACACCGTGTAATAGCCCTCGGCATTACAAGTCGCCCGCGTCTCCAGCGCCGTCGCCTGGTTGACCAACGCGACCGTGGCCCCCGGCACCACCCCGCCCGATGGGTCCGTCACCCGGCCCGTCACCGACGCCGTCTGCGCCCACAGCGGCGCACACACCAGCGCCACCGCAATCATAGAGAATGGAAAGGAAAATCGCACGCAACCGTTATATCACCGGAACCATATGACCCGACGCCATCTCCTCTCCCTCCTCGCCCCCACGCCCCGCCCGTGCCTCCTCGGTGCCAATACCGCCGTCCAAGGCTACGGCCTCTTCGAAGCTATCCACCTCGTCCGCCGCCTCAATTTCCCCGTGATTGAAATCCATCCCATGGGTCGCCCCGAACCCACCCCCAACGCATTCCTTGGCTTCCGCTTCGACGAGCTCACCCCCGCCCAACGCCGTAAACTCCGCGCCGCCCTCCGCCCCTTCCGCCTCATCTCGACCCACCTCCCCTACACCGGCCTCAACTGGCTCAGCCCCGATCCAGCCATCAAACTAAAGGCCATCCAAACCATCGACACCGCCCTTGATGGCTCCGCCTATTGCGGTGCCCGCCTCGCGGTCCTCCATCCCCAATCCCTCTCGAACGAACCCTTCCTACCGCGCCAAGCCGAGTACATCGAACTCATCCGCCGCTGGGCCGACCGCGCGCAGAAACTCGGCCTCCGCCTCGCTATCGAAACCGGCTTCCCGCCCTCGGTCGATGGCTTCGTCGGCCTTGTCCAAGCCGTCGACCATCCCCAAGTCGGTGCCACCATCGACGTCGGCCATCAAGGCCGCTTCGTCGAACTGGTCGCCCGTGTCCCCCCCGAAGATCGTGCCAAGCCAGCCTCCATCGCCGCCTACAACGACACCACCCTCGACCTCATCTCCCGCCTCGGCCCTAAAGTCTTCCACCTCCACGTCCACGACATCGATCCCGCCACCTGGGTCGAGCACAAGCCTCTTCAACACGGCTTCGTCGACTATCCCCGCCTCTTCGCCCAACTCCGGGCCGTCCGCTACGCCGGCGCTCTCGTCTTGGAAATCGGCGGCGACCCCGCCAAAATGCCCACTTACCTCACCGACGCCCGCGACCAGCTAAATCGCTGGCTCACTCTCAACTAACCTCGTTCTCACTTGCATCCTCCGCCTCCTCAGCTCCGGCCGGACCTGCCTCCAGCGCCGCCGCCAAAACCGCTCGCGCCTCCTCCACCTGGTTCCTCGCCACGCTCACTTCAAACGGCATGCTCGAAAATCCGATCGCCCCCTCCACGACAGCCTCGATCCCCGCCGCCCGCAGCACGCTCTCCACCGCCCGTGCCTCCATCTCTCCGTTCGGCCCATGAAAATTCTCGAGAATCTCCATGTCCAGTTCACTCGTCAAAATCGGTTGTTCGTCATTCATCCTGCTTTAAAGTATCATGGTCCCCGTGCGCACCATAACCCTACTCGCCTTCTCCACCCTTTCCCTCCTTGCCGCTGACTACTTCCCCCCCTCCGATGCTAAGGGTGGCTGGCGCACCAAAGCCGACCCCGCCCTCTCCGCCAAGCTCGACGAAGTCTTCGCCTACGTCCAACGCACCACCCAACACGGTGGCCTCCTCGTCGTCCACAAAGGCCACCTCGTCTACGAACGCTACTTCGGCCGCGGCCATCGCGAAGCCCTACCCGAACTCGCCTCCACCGGCAAAGCCTTCACCTCCCTCGCCACCGCCATCGTCATGAAGCAGAAGCCCGCCCTCTTCCCCCAAGGCCTCGATACCAAAATCTTCTCTCCCAAACTTCTCCCCGCCGAAGCCTTCCCCCTCAACGATCCCCGCAAAGCCGAAATCTCCCTCGGCCAGGTCCTCTCCATGTCCGCCGGCATCCGCGGCACCAACCCCGTCTACGTCAATGGCACCCGCCAAACCTGGGAAAACCCCACCGAAGACAACGGCCCTTACTCCACCACCGACGGCTTCGCGCTCAAGCAAACCCTCTGGTGCGCCCCCGGCGCTTGCTACTCCTATTCCACCGCCTCCAGCCACATCCCCGCCGCTATGGTCCGCCACGTCTCCGGCATCGAGATGGAGGACTTCATGCGCAAACATCTCACCACACCCCTCGGCTTCGGCACCTGGGGCTACGCCATGTACCGCCCCAAACTCAAAGGCGGCATCGACGCCAATGGCCGCATGTTCCACACACCCGGCGGCGGCAGCATCGCCGTCCGCTCCACGGACATGCTTCGCTTCGGCTACCTCCTCCTCCACCAAGGCCGCTGGGGCAACCAGCAAATCGTCCCCGCCGGCTTCGTCAAACTCTGCGGCCAATCCGTCAAATACAACCCCCACTACACCCACTCTTTCAACTTCAACGTCAACGACGATGCCCACGTCGCCGGCCTACCAAAAGACGCCTTTTGGAAAGGGGGCGCCGGCGGACACGGCATCTTCGTCATCCCCTCCCTCGATCTCGTCGTCTTCAAACTCGGCGGCACCGAAGGCCAATACGATCCCGCCCTCACCCGACTCCCCGTCCCCTACGCCTACGACGGCTCGCGCGATAATTGGTCCGCCCCCGATAAAAAAATTCTCGGCGATACCTCCCCCAAGACCCTCTATCTAGTTGTCGCCGCCTTAGCCGCGCAGTAACTTAAGTCCCCCTCTCTACCCCCCAAGGCATAGTACGGGTGGTCGAAATCCGACGAAATTTGTGAGAAAGTGAGTTCTCTCAACCCATTC
>JBBRIO010000069.1:0-14174 GCA_038220855.1 Bryobacterales bacterium
GGCTTCCGGAACAGCCGGATCTCCGGATGCTCGACGACAAAGGCTTCGAGAATGTCGCCGGTACCATCGGTCGAACAATCATCGACCAGAATTATTTCGCGCTCGAGACCCTCGGGCAAAGGAGATTCCAAAACCTTCGCCAAGCTGGCCCGAACCACAGTTCTCTCATTATAAACCGGGACAAGAATTGAAAGACGCATCAGAGGAAGCCTATGAAAACGCCTTGATTTCACCCACCGGAAAGGGGGGATTGGAGCGGGAGACGAGATTCGAACTCGCAACCAACAGCTTGGAAGGCTGAGACTCTACCATTGAGTTACCCCCGCACAAGGAGCCCTCTTTAATTCTAAACTCTGGCGCTGCGTTGGTCAAACTATTGTGCTCCTCGGCCCAAAATGACAGTCTTTAAAGTGTTGACGATAATGTAGAGATCGAGAGACGGCGAGATGTGCTTGATGTAATACAGGTCGTATTCGAGCTTGGTAATGGTGTCTTCGACCGTATCCCCGTACTTGTGGTTGATCTGCGCCCACCCCGTAATGCCCGGCTTGACAAAATGCCTTTGGCGATAAAAAGGAATCTTCTCTGAGAGCGCCTGCACAAATTCCGGTCGCTCCGGCCGCGGACCGACGAAACTCATCTCTCCCCGCAGGACATTGAAAAACTGCGGCAACTCGTCCAATCTAAATAGCCTTAGATATTTGCCGATCGCGGTTATCCTCGGATCGTTCTTCTTCGCCCACACCGCACCGGTGCGCGCCTCGGCGTCAGCCCGCATCGAACGAAACTTGAAAACCGTAAACGGCACATCCTTCAATCCAACCCTCGTCTGCCGATGAAGGATCGGGCCAGGCGAGGTAAGCCACACCAGCACAGCCACCACCAGCATCACCGGCGCCAGCAGCGCCAACCCAATCAAGGCCAACACCCACGAGTACAAGGCCTGAACCGCCACACTGTTCGGGGCCGGACCGAGTTCACTCGAAAACACTAGTTGCGATGGACGCAGGTCTCGGGTTGAAACCCTACCAAAGGTCGTCTCGTACAACTGCGAAGCCTCCTCGACATGAATGCCGGACAATCGCAGGTCCAGAAGCTCGTAAACCGGCATCCGCGCCCGCCGCTCCGACATGCCGACAATGATTCGGTCTGGCTTGGTCTTTTCGGTTACCGCTCGCAACTCCTCAATCGATCCCAGACGGGGAATATTTTCCGCCAGCGCGTTGCCGGATCCATCGTCCAAATATCCCAGAATGTGCAATCCCAACTCCGGGCGGGACGTCACTCGCTCGCCGATTTCGGCGAGCACCGAGGCCGTGCCGACAAACAACATCGAAATCTGACCCAAGGCCGAAAAGACCAACCGCAAAAATGCCAGCCGCCACGCCGGCAACAACAGCATCATCAGTATCGAGCCGTAGATCATGAGCCAACGCGACAGCATATACGCCGGATTCACATACGTCAGCAAAGCTTGAAACAGAAACGCAATCCCGATTGCCATCGAAAACTGCTGTACCAGCAGCATCCGGCTCCGTACCCGCAGATTGTTGTATAAATCCTGGAAATAAAGTCCAACGAGAATGCTCACAACAACGATCGTGATTCGGAACAACCCTTCTTGCTCAAGCAGAAAAAATTCCGGGTCGAGATCGTTCACCAGAAGAGACGCCAAAATCAAAGAAAAATAGATCAAAACCACTTCCGAGAGCAGTAGTGCCAAAACACTGGTAGGTATGAAAACTCGGAATATTCGTATCATTCGGCGAAAGTAGAAAGTGGATTAAGGGGAGCAAATTACAACGAATGGGTGGCTCCGGTGCAAAAGAACCCACAGACTAAGAATGGCACACCTACCCATAGAATGAATATCGGCAGAAGGAGCGAAATCCTCCACCGCGAAACGCAGGGCAGACACCTTCCGATTTCCGGAATCTCCCTATCCCCAACGTGCATCCATTATACAGAGCCCATAGCGGACCATTTTTACCGCAATTTAAGTTGTTCGATTTAAACGAGTGGACTTGACGAATGGAGCCTTTAAGCGTAAAATTGATCTAGGACCAATTTAGTCTCACTTGAAATGTTAAAGCTGACCAAAAAAGCGGATTACGGGTTGATTGCCATGCGGCACCTAACGACGCTGTACCCTCGTTCCGCCAGCGCCAAAGACATTTCCGACCATTACGGTTTGCCTGCCCCGGTACTGGCAAAAATTCTTCAAACCCTGGCTCGAGGTGGCTTCCTAGCCTCCGAACACGGTGCCAATGGTGGCTACCGGTTGAGCCGTGGACCCGAGCAGATCACCGCTTTCGACATCGTCCGGTCCATTGATGGACCTATTTTTCTCACCTCCTGTTTTACTGAAAACGGAGACTGCGAACATCACAAAAAGTGTTCCATCCGAGATCCCCTACGGCGCATCCATGAGGGGATTATCAATCTTTTGAACAAGATGACGATGGCCGAGCTAGCCGCCGACTCCGATCCGGCCCTGGTGGCTTCGCCTCTAGGCTTGATTTCCAGCGCCAACCTGACCATTTTGAATCGCCAGCAATTATGAAACCCATCTACTTCGACAATCACGCCACGACGCAGTTGGACCCCCGCGTACTGCAAGCCATGCTTCCGTACTTCACCGATCTTTTCGGCAACTCCGCCAGACGCAATCACGCCTACGGCTGGGAAGCGGAAGAGGCCGTCGAAAAATCGAGGGGTCAAATCGCTTCGCTCATCGGTGCCAACTCTAAGGAAATCGTCTTCACGAGCGGTGCCACCGAATCGAACAACCTCGCCATTAAAGGTGTCGCTGAAATGTATGCCGAGAAAGGCAACCACATTATCACCGCTGCCACTGAACACAAGGCTGTCCTCGACACCTGTAAACACCTGGAAAAAAAGGGCTGCCGCGTTACCTACCTCCCGGTCATGGGCGACGGTCGGATCGATATGGAAATGCTCCAGAGCGCCATCACCGACAAAACGATCCTGATCAGCATCATGTACGCCAACAACGAAATTGGCGTGCTGCAACCCATCGCCGAGATTGGCAAGTTGGCCAAGGAACGGGGCGTTCTCTTCCATACCGATGCCGTCCAAGCCGTCGGCAAAGTGCCGGTCAACGTCATCTCCGACAACATCGATCTGATGTCGATTACTGCCCATAAGATGTACGGCCCGAAAGGCGTCGGCGCCCTGTACGTCCGTCGGAAAAGCCCGCGTGTCCAACTTACCGCCCAACTCGATGGCGGCGGTCATGAACGCGGCATGCGTTCCGGCACGCTCAACGTTCCCGGCATTGTGGGCCTCGGCGAAGCCTGCGCGATCGCCAAAGCGGAAATGGCCGAAGAGTCCAAGCGTCTTAGCGGCATGCGCGATCGCCTTCGGGCGAAGTTCGAATCCGCTCTAGACGAAGTTTTCATAAACGGGTCGATGGAGCACCGCCTCCCGCACAACCTCAACATGAGCTTTGCCTACGTCGAAGGCGAAAGTCTCCTGATGGGCATCAACGATATCGCCGTCAGCTCCGGTTCGGCCTGCACCTCGGCCACGCTTGAACCCAGCTACGTTCTGAAAGCGCTCGGCCTCGGTGACGACATGGCGCACACCTCCATTCGCTTCGGCCTCGGCCGTTTCAATACCGACGCTGAAGTCGACTACGTGGCCGACAAGCTCATCTCGGTCGTCAAAAAATTGCGCGAACTTTCGCCCCTTTACGAAATGGTGAAAGAAGGCATCGATCTCAGCAAAGTCCAATGGACTGCTCACTAGGTTAAGGAGAATCAAATGGCATATTCTGACAAAGTACTCGATCACTACAATCACCCCCGCAACGTCGGGTCCATGGATAAGTCCGATTCCGCCGTCGGAACCGGCATGGTCGGCGCCCCCGAATGCGGCGACGTCATGAAGCTCCAGATCAAAGTGAATCCCTTGACCGGAATCATCGACGACGCCAAGTTCAAAACCTTCGGCTGCGGCTCGGCCATCGCCAGCTCTTCCCTCGCCACCGAATGGCTCAAGGGCAAGACGGTCGACGAGGCCCTGGCCATCAAAAACACCGATATCGTCAGCGAACTCGCGCTGCCCCCGGTGAAGATCCACTGCTCGGTTCTGGCCGAAGATGCCATCAAAGCCGCCATCACCGATTACAAAATCAAACAGGGTGCCGATGTAGCCGCCCTCGCTCAGGCTCACTAACATGATTGAAGTTACCCCGAAAGCAGTGCATAAAATTCGCCAAGCCTTTGAAAAACAGGGCGTGCAGGGCGGGCTTCGGCTCGGCGTGCTCGGTGGCGGCTGCTCCGGGCTGAGTTATCAGTTCAAGTTCGATACAAAACCGCGCCCCACCGACAAGGTGTTTGAGTACGATGGGGTGCAGGTTTTCGTCGACCCGAAGAGCTTCATCTTTCTCGACGGCATGACACTCGACTACCAGGAGAGCATCATGCAGTCCGGTTTTGAGTTCCACAACCCGAACGCCAAAAAAGCGTGTGGCTGTGGCACCTCCTTCACCGCATGAAACCCCTGCCGGCTGACTACTTCGCCGTTTTCGGCATCGGCCCTCAATTGGCGTTGGACCTCCCGGAGCTCCAGCGCCAATTCTACGTTTTGAGCAAACAGCACCATCCCGACCGCTTTGCCCGGGCCTCAGCCAACGAGCAGCGGTACGCTCTGGATTTTACCAGCCTCTTGAACGACGCTTGGCGGGTCTTCCGCGATCCCGTCGCCCGCGCCGATTACTTGCTCAAGCTCAAGGGCTTCGATACCACCGATAGCCGCGCAAACCCGGTTCCCGCCGAACTGCTCGAAGAGGTATTCGAACTCAACATGGCCCTCGAAGAGGCCCGCGAAGGCGATTCCAGCGCTAAAAAGCAAGTCGCCGCCGCTCTCGAAAACTTCACCGCCCTCCGCCAAACCCTCGACATCGAACGCGATCGGCTCTTTGCCGCCTACGACGGTGCCCCTGCTGAATCCCATCTCGACGCTCTCCGCTCCTTGCTCAACCGTCGGCGCTACATCGACAATCTGGTGCGCGACGCCCAGCAAGCTTTATCCTAAAACTTCATGTCTGTCTTTCAAATCGATTTCGGCGATACGCCGGATACCCCGCCCCGCGTCGTCGGCATCGACCTCGGAACTACGAACTCCCTGGTCGCCTACCTTGATCTCACCGCTCCTCACGTCATCCCGGGCACTAACGGCTCCCCCATTGTCCCCAGCGTCGTGCACTTTCCCCCGTCCGGCGAACCGGTCGTCGGAGCCGAAGCCCAGGAAGCTCTGCTCATCGATCCCGTCAATACCGTCTACTCCGCCAAACGGTTGATGGGCCGCGGCGCGGCCGACGTGGCCGGCGAACTTGCCCTCCTGCCCTTCGCCATGGCCCAAGGCAGCGAGTCCGTCATTCGGCTCGCCGTCGGTGGCCGCGAGCTAACTCCGCCGGAAATCAGCGCCTACGTCCTCCGTCAGTTGAAGCAGAACGCCGAAGCCTTCCTCGGCGAAACCATCACCCAGGCCGTCATCACCGTCCCCGCCTACTTCAACGACGCCCAACGCCAAGCCACCAAAGACGCGGGCCGCATCGCCGGCCTCCAGGTCCTCCGCCTGGTCAACGAACCCACCGCCGCCGCCCTCGCCTACGGCCTTGACAAACGCCGCAACGGCACTATCGCTGTCTACGATTTTGGCGGCGGCACCTTCGATATCTCGATCCTCAAGCTCGAAGAAGGGCTGTTTGAAGTGCTCGCCACCAACGGCGACACCCACCTCGGCGGCGACGACATCGACAACCTCCTGCTCCGCATCGCTCTCGAAGACGCGGCCGCCGAATGCGGCCGCGATCTCAGCGCCGACCACGAAGCCGTGCAGCGCCTCCGTCGCGCCGTAATTACCGCCAAGCACGAACTCTCCACCCTTCCCGCTGCTACGATCGCCCTGGACTATCAAGGCCTTCAATACCGCCGCAGTTTCCCACGCGACGTGTTCGAAAAGCTCATCACCCCCGTCATCGACCGCACCCTCGCCCCGTGCCGCGCCTGCATGGCCGACGCTGGCGTCACCCCCGAACAAATCGACGAAGTCGTCCTCGTCGGTGGTTCCACCCGCATCCCCCTCGTCCGCCAAGCCGTCCGCGCCCTCTTTAAATCCGAGCCCCACTCGGAACTCAATCCGGATGAAGTCGTCGCCCTCGGTGCCGCCGTTCAGGCCGGCATTCTCTCCGGCGAAGTGGAAGACCAACTCCTCCTCGACGTCACCCCTCTTTCCCTCGGCCTGGAAACGATGGGTGGTGTTGTCACCAAACTTATCCACCGCAACTCAACCATTCCCGCCTCCGCCACGGAGCAGTTCACCACCGCCGTCGATGGCCAGCGCAACGTCTTGATTCACGTCCTCCAGGGCGAACGCGAAATGGTCCGCGACTGCCGGTCTCTCGCCCGCTTCGATCTAAAAGATATCGACCCCGTCATGGCCGGCATGGCCCGGATCGAAGTGCGATTCCTCATCGATGCCAATGGCATCCTGAACGTCAGCGCAAAAGACCTTCGCACCGGCAAAGAGCAATCGATCGAAATCAAGCCCAGTTACGGCCTGACCGACGAACAAGTCGAAGCCATGATCCTCGAAAGCTTCGACAAAGCCGAAGCCGACTTTAACGAACGCCAGGTCCGCGAAGCCCGCGTCGAAGCCGATCGAATTCTCGCCGCCGTCGACAAGGCCAAACAAAGCGACGCCTGGTTCGACCTCCCCGCCGAAGAGCAAGCCTCCGTCGATCGGGCCATCAACGAACTGCATCTCTCCTACCACGGCGACGATCATGTGCTGATTCAGAGTAAGATGGAATCGCTCGATCTGGCTTCGCGCGGTCTGGCCGAAAACATGATGAACTCCGCCGTCCGCAACGTCCTGAAAGGGACCAAAATCGAATGAAAAAACTCACTTGGCAAGATTTTGACGATATCGGCCTCTCCCTGTTCGAGGCCCATCCCGAGATTGACCCACTCCATATTCGCTACACCGACCTCCATCAATGGATCGTCGCCCTCCCCGACTTCGACGACGATCCATTGAAATCGAACGAAGGCAAGCTCGAGGCGATTCAGATGGCGTGGCTCGAAGAATGGAAGGATAATCAGGAGTAGCTCTTTTTAGGAACACGATGCCCCGTTTGCTGTTCTGTCTGCTGCTCTTTTCCGCGGCGCTCTGCTCGGCCTCCGTTGAAGGCCGTTGGAGCCTGTTGTCGCTCGAACCGGAAAACAAAGGCGAACAACTCGGCACCGTTCAATTTAACGATAAGACGGTTAATTTCACTCTCGCCGACGGGACCCGTCTTACGTTGACTTATACCGTTTCCAGTGGCTATCTCGCCGGCCAAGCCTCCGGTCAGGGCAAGCGGACAATTGTGATCCTACGCGGCCGTTTTGACGGCCAACGCGATAGTCTCACCATGGCGCTCATCATCCGCAACCTCGACAACGCAGCCGCGAATCGTTCCCTTAAGGTGAATGCTGCCCGCGTTAGATAAGTGAAATTATTGGGAACGGAGTCTCGGGAATTGCGTATTGTTAAGATATGCGTTTTCTCATAATCGGGCTCCTCCTCGTAGCCAATAGCTTTGCTCAGCTTTCACCCTCGCAGAAGCAACAAGACTTTCTCAACCTTGCTGGTTTGTTCAATAAACAGTACGGACCTTACGAGTGGAAAAAACAGCTCTTCGGGTTCGATGCCCTCGACGTACGCCCTTGGCTGGCCCGAGTCATCGCTTCGAAAGATGATCTCGAATTTCTCGATATCTGCCAGGAATACACCGCCTCTTTCCGTGACGGTCACGTCTTCTTCTCTATCCCTGCCAACTTTAGCGCTCAGGTTCCCATCAGCGTCGATATCTACGATGGCCGCGTTCTGGTCGAGGCGATCAGCCGCGTTACCTTTCCCTTAGCCACTGCGCCCATCCTGCGCGGCGATGAAATAGTCTCCCTCGACGGCAAACCCGTCGTCGAAATAATGCAATCCCTCGAACGCTACGCCGGCTCGCTGGCCAATCCCCGGGCGGCCCGCCGCTCTGCCGCGGATTTTCTCTTTTCCCGCCCCCAGTCTCGGATCCCCCAGGCTATCCTCGTAGGCGATTCGGTGGAAATTGGCGTTCGCCACCGCGGCTCCGATGACGTGACCACTTATATGACCCCTTGGGTCAAATCCGGCGAACCCATCAGAACCCTCGGGCTCATCCCGACCCTCAACGGTTCCCGCGTCGCCCGGCTCCTTTCCGGCGCCGGCCAACCGAAATCCATCCCCACCGAAGGTCCCTCCTGGAAGCGGATCCTCTGGGAGCACGGTTACTCCGCCGCTGACCACGAACCCGCCGACCTCGACCCAACCATCGAAGTCTTCCACGGCGTCACCGGACGCAGTGCCACGCTTCCCGTATTCACCCTCCCCACGGGCTTCGTCCGCCGCATCGGCCAAACCAACGCCGATAACTTTCTTACGGGTACCTACACCTCCGGCGGCAAGCGCATCGGTTACATTCGTATTCCGCGCATGACCCCAAATAACTTCAACTTCGCCCTCGCTCAGTTCGAAACTGAAATCACCTTCCTCGAAGCCAACACCGACGGTTTGGTCGTCGACGTCATGCGAAATCCCGGCGGCATTATTGAATACGGGCATTCTCTGGCCGAGTACTTTGTTTCGTCGCGCCAGGATGCCGTCGGCTTCCAACTGCGCGCGACCCTGTCCCGCATCACCGGCCTCTCCAGTCAGGTCACCGCGCTCCGAAACCAGAATGCTCCCACCTGGGTCATTCAACTCTTTCAGAAAACCCTGGATGACGTCAAAACCGCTTACTCCGAGAATCGCGGCCTCACCGGCACCCTGCCCTTGGACCGCCCCTATCTCGACATCTATCCCGCCACCGACGTCAATTTTCGCCCTGTCGTTTACACCAAGCCCATGATCATCCTCATGGATGAGTTCTCGGTCTCGACGGCCGACCTGTTCCCCGCCGTCCTGCAGGATGCTGGCCGCGCCAAGCTTGTCGGCTACCGCTCGGGCGGCCTCGGCGGCACCAACGGAAGCTTCTACAGCGGAGTCTACTCCGAAACGACCACCGGAGTGACGTTCGGACTCATGGTACGCCCCAAAGCCATCAACGCCGAAGGCTTCCCCTCGACCCAATACATCGAGAATGTGGGCGTCCGTCCGGACATCGAACTCGACTATATGACCACCGCCAACTTACTCCAAAACGGTGTCCCATTCGTCGCGGAATTCACCCGCATCATTCTCGATGAGATCAACAATCCGCCACAATAGAAGCATGGTCTCCATCGTCTCTGCCGGGCCCGAACATGGGCCCGGCGCCTTCGCCGTCGCGGATGCCGTCCGCTTCCAGCCAGACTCCGCCCGCTCCGCCGACGGCTATCTCGTCTTCATCGCCGAAGCCGAAGAGTACTCCCGTCGCTTCGCCGCCACGGCCTATTCCGTCGTCGCCGTCGACGAAGGGCGCGTCGTCGGCTTCCTCCGCGCTGTCGCCGGCGAAGAACCCGAACTCACCCCGGAATCGGCCGCCCTCGCCAGCCATCTTCCCCTCCCCGGTTACGTACTCGTCGATCAAATCGGCCTCCTCCCCGCTTACAAGGGCATGGGCCTCGCCCAAGCCATGCTGGACGCCGTCGTCTTACGGAGCCAACCTAAGCGTCTTGGGGCCGTCATCATGCACGCCCCCCTTCACAACGCCCGCTCCATCGGCTTTTTCAGTGGACGCAACGGTTTTTCGCTGCTCCGCCAACTCCAAGACCCCTACTTCACCTGGGGATACTACGAAAAAAGCCTCGACGTGGTATCCTGACAGAAGTGCGCCTCGACGCAAACGCTCTATTTGCGCGTCCAGTCTTGGCGTTATCATTCCCTCAAGGAAATCCCATGCCGAAGTTAAAAACGCATAAAGGCGCTAAAAAGCGCTTTAAAAAGACCGGGACCGGTAAAGTCATTCGTCATCATGCGAATGCCCGCCACCTTCTCTCCGGTAAAAGCCGAGCCCGCAAGCGGAAGCTGAAGGCCGGAGTCGTCATGGATCCGACGAACAGCCCGGAAATGAAGCGCATGTTGCCCTATTAGGCATTATGCCGAAGGGGAGATTTCTCCCCTTCACCCGCGCGGCCGAGGCTCCTCGCACGTGCCCGTTCCGCCGGCCAGATTAATCACCCACCTACAAGGAGATAAAACGTGCCTAGAGTCAAACGTTCAACAAAACGTACAAATTTCAGGAAAAAAACCCTCGCCAGGGCGAAAGGTTACTTCCTCACTAAATCCAAGCTCAATCGGTCCGCGCAAGAAGCGGTCGAAAAAGCCCTAAAATACGCCTTCACCGGTCGTCGTCAGAAGAAACGCCTGTTCCGTTCGCTATGGATCGTGCGGATCAATGCGGCTTGCCACCTCGGCGGTTTGTCCTACAGCCGCTTCATCAGCGGCATCGCCAAAGCTGGTGTGGAATTGAACCGCAAGATGCTTGCGGACATCGCTGCCAACGACGCCCCGGCTTTTGCCGTCCTCGTCGAGAAAGCGAAAGCCGCTCTCGCCTAAACCAATCCCATGGCTCCTCTCTTTGAAGATACTGATAGCTTACATGGCCTTGAGGAACGGATCCTCAAGGCAGTCGGGCTTGTGACGAAACTCAAGGAAGAAAACCGCTCTCTGCAAGAGCAGCTTACCGCTGCTCTTGCCGGAGAGAAGAAAGCGTTGGCGGAACTCGACAGTGTCAAATCCAGCACCTCTTCCGCTGATAAGGAACTCGAACTGCTTCGGACCGAAAGGAAGCATGTCAAGAATCGCATCGAGAAGTTACTCGGCCAGATGGACCATCTAGCCGAATCCTAATATCTCCTGCTATGGACGCGCCCGCCCCTCCCGACACGCCATCCGAACCGAAAAAAGTCCGCGTTAGTGTGTTCAGCCAGGTCTATAACCTGTCCACGACGGGGGACCCGGCCGAACTCGAAGAATCGGCCAGGCGCGTCGACGAACTGATGTGCTCAATTGCTCGCGGCGGTAATCTCGACGCCGGCCGCATCGCCGTGTTGGCGGCGATGCACCTTGCCGATCAACTGCGCATCGCTGAACAGCGTTCCCTGCGCTTTCAACACCTGCTGAGACAACTCGACGAAGCCGTCGAGGCATGATAAAGCCTCCCCCTTTTGGCCTTTGCTCTTGCTTTCCCCAATGCCGTCCTAAGGGTCACCACCCTGTCCGACTCCGGCATCATGAATCTGGCGAATCCCCTCACCGTGCGTCGGCCCTTGCTGACCTTGGCCGGCCAGTCCGCCCTGGGCCCCGGCGTCTGCCTCCGCGGCTAAGATCGAAAGCAACCCTCTGGTCACGTCATCGTTGACCATGTCTCGGCGTCGTGGTCGATCGACGAAAAGCGGTGATTTTCAATACGTTACCGTCCCCAGTTCGCTCATCGCCGAGAGCCTCCTGCGCAGCACTCACGCGAAAGGAAAATACGGCTATGGCCACGTGGACCGCGCCAGCGGCGGAGTTACTTTGCACCATAACTTGTGGGCTCGTCACGATGGTCGCAATCCGCCCTTCGGCGACAACTACGGCAAACGCAAACCGCCGACTTTCGATTTCCGCAACAACGTAATCGATAACTGTGGAAGTTATTGCAACGGTCTGGTCGACGGCCATATCCGCGTCAACTCCATCAGTAACTATCTCAAGCCCGGCCCCTACACCAAATCCAAGCAAGGGATCACCCTAGGCCCCAAAGCCGACGCCGAAACCCGCTTCCACCTCTCCCGCAATCATCCAGCCATGGTAACCCCAAAACAGCCGAAGACGCCTTCGCCCGTGCCGGGGCTCGCCGCGATACCGATCAGGACGGCATGACCGATGCCTGGTAAAAGCCGCATGGCCTAAACCATCGGTATCCTAAACACGCGATCCAAACGACCGCTGCCGGCTGCATCAACCTCGAACTTTACTTCAACAGCCTCGTCTAAGACATTCCTTATTTCGCCGTTAACGGACCCATCGGCTCACCCACCTCAAACTCCCGCTTCGGGTCATAGTTCACGTTCTTCGCCGGAATCTGCGCACCCGTCTCCCGCAGCCACTCCTCCAGACGTTTCCGCATCGCCGCTGCCTTCTCCTGCTGCTCCCCAGCCAAATCGTGCGCCTCGCCAATGTCTTTCTTTAAATTGTAGAGCTCAACTCTGCTCTCCTCGAAGAACAGAATCAGCTTGTCGTCCCCATTCCGCATCGCCGCCGCCGGTCGTCCCAACTGCGGACTATAGTGCGGATAGTGCCAAAACAAATCGCGCTTGCCGCCGCTGCGTCCCCGCAACAGCGTCGTAAAGCTGCGGCCATCCATCCGGGGCAACTTCTCCTTCGCCACCCCCGCCACCTCCGCCATCGTCGGCGCATAATCGTAACTAACCACCGGCTCGGAGCAGGTGGAACCCGGCTTCGTCACCCCCGGCCAGCGCACCACCGTCGGCACCCGAATACCGCCCTCGTAGACGTGCCCCTTCCCCACGCGCAGCGGCAGATTCGAGGTAACCGGCCGCCCCTTCCACTCCCGCGACGTCACCCCGCCATTGTCGGAACTAAACAACACGAACGTATTGCCGGCCACCCCAGTCTCGCGCAGCGTCTCCAGAATCCGCCCGACACTCTCGTCCACGCTTTCAATCATCGCGGCGTATTCGCCGTAGTTCTGCGGATCATCCGGCCGCGCCTTCGCATCGTACTTTTTTACCTTTTCCGGCTTTCCTTCAATCGGCGTATGCACCGCGAAATGCGGCAGGTACAGAAAGAACTCCCGCTCCTTGTTACTCCGAATGAAGTCCGTCGCCAGCGTCGTCAAGCGGTCCGTCAGGTAGTCCCCCGGCTTCCCGTCCAGCGTCACCTTCTTCAGCCAGGCCGGATAGAAGAAGTTGTTCGTCGACCCCGCCTCGTCGCCCGCCAGGGTTACATCGAAGCCTTGCTCAGACGGAAGAAATCCCTTCGTCCCCAGGTGCCACTTGCCGATGCAAGCCGTCCGATAGCCCTCGTCCCGCAGTAACTCCGCAATCGTAATCTCCTCCAAAGGCAATGCCAACCGGGCGCTGGGTTGAATTACTTTCGTGTGGTGATAGCGGTTCGAAGCGCCCTGCAGATGGGATGTAATATGGAGCCGTGCCGGGAACTTACCGGTCATGATCGCCGCCCGCGTCGGGGAACAGACCGCACTCGCCGCATAGCCGTCGGTAAACACCATCCCTTCGCGGGCCAGCCGATCAATGTTCGGCGTCTCGTACAACTTGCTCCCATTGAATCCGGTATCCCGCCAACCGTAGTCATCAATCAGGATCAGCACAATATTCGGGCGACGGCTTTTCTCCGCCGCGCCCATCGCGGCTCCAGCCGCGGCCAGGAAAGATCTACGCGTCATGAACACTCCAAACTTGTTCGCCTAGCGGACATCAAAAGTAAAATTTCGCCGCCACCTGAACAATCCGGCCGTCCGCCGCACCATTCACGATGCCAAACCCAGCCAACCCCAACGTCCCTCCCGGCGCTCCAAAAAACGGAGTATTGGTCGAGTTGAAAAACTCGCCTCGCAACTGAAAATACCGCTTCTCATCCACCCGGAAGATCTTATACATCGCGACATCTAAGTTACTCAACCCGCTCGCCGTCACCAAATTCCGCCCCGCGTTGCCGAACGTAAACGCCGGCTGACGCACAAACGCATCGGTGTTGAACCATCGCGCTAAAGTCCGCTCCGACGTATCCAAATTCGGCTTCTGTCCCGGTACCACGTTCGGTCGCGCCGCCGCCGCCGGCCCCACATTGGCCGGATCGCCCTGCACCGCGATATTCACCATCCGTCCAGAATTAAAGGTCAAAATACCACCCAACGCCCACTGACCCACCAGCACATCAGCCCATTTCGGCATCCCGTTTCCAAACGCCCGGCCCCGGCCCCAAGGCAAATCGTAGTTCGAACTCATCACAAACCGATGGGGAAAATGCTCATCCGCCAGCGACTTCTCTGCCCGCAGATTCCGAAAATCCTGCACCATCCCCGGAGCCGTCCCGCCCGCGTCCGCCCCACCCCGCGCATCGCTAATCGTCTTCGAAAACACATACGAAGCCCGCAAGCTAATCCCACCCGACATTCGCTTCTC
>JBBRIO010000070.1:0-14173 GCA_038220855.1 Bryobacterales bacterium
GCAATCCGCGCAGTGCCAGGCGGGGATGCGATGGCCCCACCAGAGTTGGCGGGAGATGCACCAGTCGCGGATGTTATACATCCACTCGAAGTAGGTTTTGCTCCAGTTCTCAGGGATAAATACGGTTTCTCCCGTCTCGACGGCCTTGATGGCCGGGGCGGCGAGTTCCTTCATCCGGACGAACCACTGCTTCGAAATCAGCGGCTCGACGATGGTGGAGCAGCGCTGGCATTTCGAAATCGGCAGTTGATGGGGCTTGACGGCGCGGAGCAGGCCGGCGGCTTCCAGATCGGCCAGAACACGTTTGCGGGCCTCGCCGCGATCAAGGCCGGCGTAGGGGCCGGCCTCGTCGGTCATCACGGCCTTCGGGCTGATGACCTGAATGATCGGGAGGCTATGGCGCTTGCCGGCCTCGAAGTCGTTCGGGTCATGCGCCGGGGTGATTTTCACAACGCCGGTGCCAAACTCGGGGTCGGCCATATCGTCGCAAACGATGGGGATTTCGCGGTTCATCAACGGCAGTTGAACGGATTTGCCGTGCAGATCGAGATATCGTTCGTCAGCGGCGTTGATGGCGACGGCCGTATCGCCGAGCATGGTCTCCGGACGGGTGGTGGCGACGGTCAGCACGCGTCCAGGCTGGCCGGTTACGGGGTAGTCGATCTCCCACAGGCTGCCGGCCGTGTCTTCATGATTCACTTCCAGGTCAGAGATGGCCGTGTTGCAGCGCGGGCACCAGGTGACCATGTATTCGCCGCGGTAGATGAGGCCGTCTCCGTGCATACGGACGAACACTTCGCGAACGGCGCGAGACAGGCCATCGTCGAGCGTGAAGCGGTTGCGGGTCCAATCGACGGAGTCGCCGATCTTGCGCATTTGGCGTTCGATGTTGCCGCCGTAGAGCGCTTTCCAGTCCCAGATTTTGGCTTCGAAAGCTTCGCGGCCCAGGTCGTAGCGGGTGATGTTTTGCTTAGCGAGGTCGCGTTCCACCACCATCTGCGTGGCGATGCCGGCGTGGTCGGTGCCCGGAATCCAAACGGTGTTATCGCCGATCATCCGGTGGTAGCGGGTTACGACGTCCATCTCGGTGTGGCCAATCATGTGGCCGATATGCAGGGAACCGGTAACGTTCGGCGGGGGAATAGCGATGGAGAAGGTCTTGCCGGGTTTGTTCGGGTCAGCTTTATAGATGCCTGATTCTTCCCACCATTTGGCCCAATGCGGTTCAAACTGCTGGGGCTCGTACACTTTTTCGAGTTGCATTTGTGAATCTACCAGTTTACCAACTCCTTCACCCGCGCTAGCATATGGGGGTGCACGAACTATCCTATTTTCGGGCGAACACGGAAGCGATTGCCGCTCGCCTGGCCACCCGGGGCTACAGCCTGGACGTTGATCAGTGGCGCGTTTTAGACGCCGAACGCCGTGGCGCCGTTACGGAAGCCGAACAATTGAAGGCGCAACGAAATGCGCAAAGCATGGAGATCGGCAAGCTAAAAAAGGCCGGCTCCGATACCTCCGCGGCCCAGGCGGAGGTCCGTGCGATGGGCGATCGGATCGCCGAACTGGACGCCAAGGTCGTCGCCGTCGATGAGCGTTTTCGCGATCTGTTGACCGCGATTCCCAACCTGCCGCATGAGTCCGTGCCGGTGGGCAAGTCGGCCGATGACAATGTCGAGATCCGCCGTTCGGGCACGCCGCGGGAGTATTCGTTTGAGCCCAAGGCCCACTGGGACCTCGGGGTGGATTTAGGGATTCTCGATTTCGAACGAGCCGCGAAAATTACAGGCGCGCGGTTCGCGGTGTACTTCGGGTTGGGGGCGCGGCTGGAACGGTCGCTCATGAACTTCATGCTCGACGTGCATACGCGCGACCACGGCTACACCGAAGTGCTGCCGCCCTTTCTCGTCAATTCGGCGAGCCTGTTCGGCACCGGCAACCTGCCGAAGTTCGGCGACGATCTGTTCAAGATTGAGAACTCGGATTATTGGCTGGCGCCGACGGCCGAGGTGCCGGTGACGAACCTACTCCGCGATGAGACGCTGGAACCGGAGCAGTTGCCGATTCATTTCTGCGCTCATACGTCGTGCTTTCGCAGTGAGGCGGGCAGCCACGGGCGGGACGTGCGCGGCATCATCCGTCAGCATCAGTTTCAGAAAGTGGAGTTAGTCAAATTTACTACCGCCGAGCAGAGCCACGCTGAGCACGAGAAGTTGACGGCCGATGCCGAAGATATTCTCGATCGGCTGGAACTGCCCTATCGACGGATGCTGCTCTGCACTGGCGACATGGGCTTTTCTTCGGCGAAGACGTACGACCTGGAGGTTTGGCTCCCCGGGCAAGCGGCGTACAAAGAGATCAGTTCGTGCAGTAATTTCGAAGCGTTTCAAGCGCGCCGCGCGGGCATCCGCGTCCGCGGGGCCAAGAACAAAGTGGAGCCGGCGCACACCATCAACGGCAGCGGCCTGGCCATCGGCCGGACCTGGGTAGCCATCGTCGAGAACTACCAGCAGGCCGACGGAACGATAGCCGTTCCGAAGGTGCTGCAGCCCTACTTACAGGCCGAAGTCATTACTAAGTCCGGCATTCTGCGCTAGATCTGATAGAGCTTCAGCTTGGCCTCGTCGAGTTCCACCCCGAGGCCGGGCCGGTCGGAGGCTCTTACCTTGCCGTCGCGGAATTCCAGGCGCTCGGTGACCACGTCGTCGAGGTAGGCGACCGGGTTCAGAATGTCGCAGGGGAACTCCTCGGCGCCGATGCCGGGGCTGGCCATCGCCAGATGCGCCATCGCCGCGCTGGCGACCCCAAGTTCCAGATTGCTGCCGACCGTGCACGTCAGCCCGGCGGCTTCGGCGATCGCCGTGATCTTCCGGGCGGAGCCGATACCGCCACCTTTGCCGACGTAGACCGAGAGAATATCCGCAGCGCCGGCGCGGGCCAGGGCCATCGCATCCTGCGGCGTATTGCAGCTTTCGTCGGCCATGACAGGCACCGAGACCGCGCGGCGGACATCGACCATCCATTGCAGGTCCAGCGCGGCGACGGGCTGTTCGGCGAAGATCAACCGGCAGCTTTCGTGGATCTCGCGAATACACTGAATCGCGACGCGGGGGCTCCAACCGCCGTTGGCGTCGATGCCCATGGGGAAGTCCGGGCCGATGGCGGCGCGGACGGCTTTGGCGCGGGCGATGTCGGCTCTGGGTTCGATGCCGACCTTCACTTTCAACGCGCGGATGCCGAGGCCGATCGCCCATTCAGCGCGGCGGGCCGCTTCGTCCGGCGCCAGACCGGAGACGGACATTTTAATGGGGACCCAGTCGCGGACAGCGCCGCCGAGCAGGCGGAACACCGGTAAGTTAGCGGTCTTGCCGAGGATATCCCAAAGGGCCATTTCGACGCCGGACTTAGTAAACGGATGGCCAAAGACGCAGCGGCGAATCTTCGCCGAGAGCCGTTCAATATCGCGAGGATCTTCTCCGATGAGCACCGGAGCCAGGAAACTGTTGATGACATAAACGGCCGTCACCGCGTCTTCGCCACTCCAAACCGCCGTGCAGGAGACTTCGCCGAGGCCGTAGATGCCTTCGTCCGTCTGTACCTTCAACATCACGAACGGCGACTGATCGTGGAGCCCGAGGCTGCCGCGAATGACTAGCTCCGGACGGATCGGGACCCGAACCGGGTAGGTTTCAATGGCAACGATTTTCATAGGACGCCGTACTTGGCAAATACATCGCGGAGATAGGCTCCGGCCTGTAACTCGGCGCGGGAGTGGTTCTCGCGGTTCACTTTATCGGCGGCAATCGCCAGCGTCTCTTCGACGATGGCCGCGGGTATGACGACGATGCCGTCGAAGTCGCCGAAGACGAAATCGCCGGGGTTTACGATCACCTCGCCGCAGTCGACCGGGACGTTGTAACCGGTGACGATACCGCGGCCCATCGAGTCGACCGGTTTGATGCCGGCGGCGAAGACGGGGAAGGCGATTTCTTCAATTTTTCGGATATCGCGGACGAGGCCGTCGATGACCGCGCCCCGAGCGCCGCGGGCCTTGGAAGCGGTGGAAAGCAGTTCGCCCCAGGGCGCGTTGCGGGCCGATTTCTGGGTGCCGACGACGGCGATTTCGCCGGGCAGGAGGCTATCGACGGCCTCGATCTCCAGGCCGTACGCATCGGCCGGAATATGGTAAATGTCCGAACAGGTAATCGTGCGGGCCCAACCGGCCATCACGCAGCCCGGGTGCACCGGGCGGAGGTATTCGCGCATCGCCTGGTGGCGAACTCCGAGTTGGTCTAAGGCGTCGGAAACAACGGCGGTGTAGAGTTCCCGCTCGGCCATTTCCGCTAGTTCGATCCGCTTGGCTTGGTCCATGATGTCAAACCAGTTTACAAGGAACGCCCCGGGTTTGAAGCCGGGGCGTCCAGAATGCGGGGCGGATTATGCCTTCAGGTTTTTGCCGAAAAACTCGAGGGTACGGGTCCAGGAGAGCTTGGCGGCGGCTTCGTCGTAACGGGGCGTGGTGTCGTTATGAAAGCCGTGGTTAGTGTTGTCGTAGATGTAGGCTTGATACGGCTTTTTGTTCGCCTTTAGCGCCTCTTCGTAGGCGGGGAGGCCGCCATTGACGCGGGTATCGAGGCCGGCGTAGTGGAGCATCAGCTGGGCCTGGATCTTCGGTACGTCTGCCGCTGGCGCCTGGCCGCCGTAGTAAGGGGCGGCGGCGCTGAGGTCGGCACCCATCCGGACGGCGAGCGCATTGCAGATGCCGCCGCCGAAGCAGAAGCCGACGGCACCGACCTTGCCATTGCCTTCGGGGTGAGCCTTCAGCCAGCGAGCGGCCGCTTCAAAATCCATGCCCATTTTGCCCCGGTCGACGGTGCCGAATAGCTTGCCACCCTTCTCGTCGTCGCCCGGATAGCCGCCGACGGAGGTTAGGCCGTCACCCGCGAACGCCAGGTAGCCGGCGGTGGCCAGGCGGCGGGCCACATCTTCAATGTAGGGGTTCAGTCCGCGGTTTTCGTGGATCACGAGCACGGCGGGGAACTTCGAACCCTTGGCGGGTTTGGCGAGGTGGCCTTTCATTTCGCCGTTGCCATTGGGCGACGGGACGGTGGCCGTGCTGGTAATGATGCGAGGATCGCTTTTCGGCACCTGTTCGGCAAACGCGTAGTTGGCCCGGAGGCTTTCCCACAGGCCGATGGCCGTGACCCCGCCGACGGCGAAGCGTTTAGCCCCTTCGAGAAATTCGCGACGCTCAATGTCCCCGTGCACGTAGAGGTCGAACAAATTCAGCAGTTCTTGCGGGAAATCAGATGCTTTTTTGCGTTCCATAGGCTGAATCAGACGAGGATCGCGGCGGGGATGTTACCAGGATCGCCGTCGATTGTGTTAAATTGAAGTCTGTTGCGGTGCCCTTAGCTCAGCTGGTAGAGCGTCGGATTGTGGTTCCGAATGTCGCGGGTTCGAACCCCGTAGGGCACCCCAATCTTTACCGGTCGGGCTTAGTGGGCGGTTTGCGTGGATTCGAGATCGACCGTCTTCCAATCGCCCCGCATTATCGCGGTGCGAATTTCAGCCGCCGTGTACTTCTCTTTGTGCAGCTTTGCGGCTAGCATGGCTTCCTTCATGCACGTACCGCAGTGAGAGCTGTGGTTATCGCGGAAGCAATCGAGCAAACCTTTATGCCCGGCCGAGCGATCGCAGTAGCAGTAGCAGGGCTGCTGAGCCAGGACCTCAGGGATCTCCTTGGCGATCTGGTAGGCCTTACGGATCATGGGGTCGGTGAACGCCTTCGGGTCCATCGTGAGGGGCAGGGGACTCGCGGCGGCGACTGTTTCGTGGAAGTACGGAGTGGGCGGCGGGTCCGGAATCATCTTTTTCGCGTTCGAGGCGACCGGCGTCGGTTTGGTCGGGGATTCGGTCGTGCAACTGGCGAGGATCAGAAACGGCAGGGTAATTAGGATTGCGCGCATAACTTTAGTTTAATAGGGCGATGACGAATCTGCTGGCCGAGCCGGAATTAGGCGGAAAAACTATGGTGAGCCGAACACTGGCCACCGAAGCTGGGTTGCGGGTGGTGCTGTTTCATTTCGCACCGGGCCACGAGTTGGCGGCCCACCGGGCACCCGTGCCGATCTCGATCCAGATTCTAGCGGGGGAAGGCGAACTGCTGCGTGCCGGCGAGTGGACGCCGGTGGCGACCGGTTCGTTTTTAGTATTGCCGGCCAGCGAGGAGCACGGCGTGCGGGCAACTTCGGCGATGACGATGTTGTTAACGATGGCGCGGTAGACTGGAAGCTTGCTAAAGGGTCTTCCTGGCGCCATGTTTGTGCGCAACTTGATCGCGCGCCGCAACCTGCTGTCTCAGTTGGTCCGCCGCGATTTTCGCCAACGCTACATCGGTTCGGCGGCCGGTTGGCTATGGGGCTTGCTCCATCCAATCGTCCAACTGGCGAGTTGGACTTTCGTCTTCTCCTACTGCCTGCAGACGCCGATGCCGCCCGGCGAGGCGACCGGGAACTATACGCTGTTTCTGCTCTGCGGGTACCTCCCCTGGATGCTGTTTCAGGAAACGGTACAGCGGAGCGCCAATTCGATTCTCGAGCACTCCAACCTGATTACGAAAACGCTATTTCCGAGCGAATTGCTCCCCATTTCCGTGTTTTTCTCGTCCGTCTTGAACCATCTGCTGGCGGTCGCTTTGGCCGTCACGGCGGTCGCGTTGTGGGACGGTCATTTCTACTGGACGCTGCTTTTCCTGCCGCTCTACACCGGCTTCCTGGGGGTGCTGGCGGTGGGGATCGGCTGGGTGTTTGCGAGCCTACAGGTCTACCTGCGCGATACAGCGCAGGGAGTGATCGTGCTTTTGACGCTGTGGTTCTGGGCGACGCCGATCTTCATCAGCGAGGCGCAGGTGCCGGAGGGGGTCCGCTTTATTCTACGGGCGAACCCCTTATCGTTGTTCGTCAAAGCATATCGGGCGCGCTTGCTATCCACCGACCTGCCGAACCTGCATGAGTTGGCGTTGATCGCTTGTTGGAGCGTCGGCGCGTTCTTCGTAGGCGGAATGTTTTTCCGCCATCTGAAACGCGGATTTGCCGACGTTCTCTAGGGTTACAGTGCTTCGCGGAGGCCCGAAAGCAGCAGGTCGACGTTAGCGGCTTGCGAGCCTTCGCCCATCAGGCCGATTCGGAAAACCTGGCCCGCGAGTTGACCGAAGCCGCCCTGGATCTCGATGCTGTGCTTGTCCATCAACTTCTTCCGGACGTCGAGATCGCTGACCCCGGCGGGCACTTTCGGCGTGTGCAGCGCCCACATCCGGTCGGCTGCGGGAACGAGCATTTCGAGACCCATCGCTTCCAGCCCCGCCGTGAACGCGGCCGCGTTGGTCCGATGCCGTGCAAAGCGGGCTTCGACGCCTTCTTCCATGATGAGCGCGATGCCCTCGCGGAGCGCGTAGAACATCGAGATCGGGGCCGTGTGGTGGTAGCGGCGCGAGCCTTCGTAGTAGTCGGCGAGCATTTTCAAGTCAAAGTACCAGGTCCGCTGGGGCGACTTGCGGGCCATCAGACGTTCCAGGGCGCGGGGCGAACAGGTGATCGGCGACAACCCGGGAGGGCAGCTGAGGCCCTTCTGCGTGCAGCTATAGGCGATGTCGATGCCGGTCGCGTCGAGGTTGATCGGCATAGTGCCGAGCGAAGTGACGCAGTCGGCGATCGTGAGAGCGTCGACTTCCTTGGCCGCCTTGCAGATGGCGTGGCCGGGGGTCGAAACGCCGGTGGATGTCTCGCCGTGGACGAAGGCGATCACGTGCGGTTTCTCGCGCAGAATGGCCTCGGTGGCCTCGGCATCGGTGACGGTTTGGCCCCAAGGCTTGTCGACACGGATTACCTCCGCTTCCTGGCGTTTACCCATCTCCACCATGCGTTCGCTAAAGTAGCCGCCGTTGAAGACGAGAAATTTAGAGCCGGGTTCGACGAAGTTGGTGATCGATGCTTCCATGCCGCCGCTGCCGGTGGCAGAGATGGCCATCGTGAAGGGGTTCGCGGTGCCAAACACCTGTTGGAGACCGGCGCGGATCTCCTGGTTGATCTCGAAAAAGAACGGATCCAAATGGCCGACGATGGGTTTTGCCATTGCCTCGTACACGCGAGGTGCCACCATGGACGGACCCGGTCCAAATAATAAGCGTTTTGGTGGATTTAGAGGAGCAAGTGTATAAGACATCTCGATAGGATAACGTTTTGATACTTCCGATTGAAAGTTTGCTGCCCTCGATTCTCGCGTCCCTGGCGACGACGCCGAATCTGGTCATCGAGGCTCCCCCCGGCGCGGGCAAGACGACGCGGGTACCCGCGGCAATTCTGGCGGCCGGGATGGACGAGGTGCTCGTGCTGGAACCGCGCCGGCTGGCGGCCCGGTTGGCGGCGCGGCGGGTGGCGACCGAGTTGGGCGAAAAGCTCGGCGAAACGGTGGGTTACCAGGTTCGGTTCGAAGATGTGACCGGGCCACGGACGCGGCTGCGCTTTTTGACCGAGGGCGTGCTGACCCGTCGTCTGCTGAGCGACCCGACGCTGCGCGGGGTACGGACGGTGGTGCTCGACGAGTTCCACGAGCGGCATTTGGACGGCGACCTGGCGCTCGCCCTGCTGCTCGATTTGCAGCGGCGGAAGCGGCCGGATTTGCGGCTGGTTGTGATGTCGGCGACCCTCGACGCCGCGCCGATCGCCGCGCATTTGGGCGGCTGCCCGGTGCTGCGCAGCGAAGGCAAACTGTACCCGATGGAGGTCGAATACACGCCGCATTCCGGAGCAACGCTGGAGCAGTTGGTGGGCCAGGGGGTCGAACGGTTGGCCAAGAAAGGGCTAACCGGGGACGTCCTCGTGTTCCTGCCGGGCATCGCGGAGATGCGGCGGGCGCAGCGCCAGTTGGGTTCGTTCCGTACGTTTCTGCTCCATGGGGATATGTCGCCTGAGGAGCAGGATCTGGCGCTGGCACCGGGCGGCGAGCCGAAGGTGATCCTGGCGACCAACGTGGCCGAAAGCTCGATTACGATTCCCGGCGTGACGGCCGTGGTCGACAGCGGCTTGGCGCGGGTGGCCATCGATTCACCCTGGACCGGGATGCCGTCGATTGAGATTGCGAGGGTGAGCCAGGCCTCGGCGACCCAACGGGCGGGCCGGTCGGCGCGCACCGCCCCGGGGCGGGTGATTCGGCTCTATCCGCAGGAAGATTTCGTCCGGCGACCGGCCCAGGACGCACCCGAAATTACGCGGCGGGAGCTTTCGCAATTGCTCGTGAATCTGCACGGCTGCGGGGTGCTGGACGCGCTGGCGCTGCCGTGGTTGACGCCGCCGCCGGGGCCTTCGATTGCGGCGGCAGAGACGTTACTGGGGCGGCTCGGCGTGGTCGTCGAAGGGGAACTGACGCCGCTGGGGAAGAAGATTTCGCAGTTGCCGGTGCACCCGCGGCTTGGGCGGTTGATGGTGGATGGAGGCGAGGACGGCTGCCGCGCGGCGGCCGTCCTTTCGAATGGCGATCGGCTGGAAGGGAAGCCGCCGCATCTGGTGGATTCGGACCTGTTTCTGCTGCTCGAACGCCCTTGGAGCCCGCAGACGATTCGGACGTTCGAGCAGTTGCGCCGGGCCGCGCGGCCGGTGCGGAAGGACGATACGGCGTTGCTGATGGCGTTGACGGCGGCGTTCAGCGACCGGCTGGGGAAGCGGCGGCCGAACGGGGAGATCCTGCTGGCCAGCGGGGGACAGGCGGCGTTGGCCGAAGGCTCTGGCGTGCGGCAAGCGGATCTGGTGGTGGCGATCGAGATGGAAAATCGCGGCACGCCGGTGATCCGCTTAGCGAGCAAAGTGGAGCCCGAATGGCTGCTGGATCTATTCCCCGAGCGCCTGGAAAGCCGCGACGGCGTCGATTGGAACCGGACAGCCGAGCGGGTGGAACGGGTCAGCGCGTTGCTGTTCGACGGGTTAGTGATTGAAGAAACGCGCAGCGGCGGACCGGACCCGGAGCCGGCGGCGGAACTGCTGGCCGCGAAGGCGTTGGAGGTGGGCATTGCCCGTTTCGGCGACGTGAGCGGGTTGATGGCGCGGTGGCGATTTGCCGGGTTGGCCGAGCCGGACTTGGCGAAAACCATCGCGGGTGCCTGCTACGGATTGCGGAGTTTTGCGGAGTTGAAGGGGCTGCTGGGCGACGGAGGACTCGAACGGATTTTGCTCGAAGGGGCGGAGGAGCGAGCGCAGTTGGAGGCGCGGGCTCCGGCGCGGGTGAAGCTGGCGAAGGGGCGGTCGGTGGCGGTGAATTATGTGGATGGGCAGACGCCATGGGTCGCCTCGCGTTTGCAGGATTTCTTTGGGATGCGGCAGACGCCATTGGTGGGGACGACGCCGGTGGTGGTGCATCTGCTGGCGCCGAATCAAAGGCCGGTGCAGGTGACGCAGGATTTGGCCGGATTTTGGGAGCGGCATTATCCAGCGCTGCGCCGAGAGTTGGGGAGGCGGTATCCGCGCCACGCTTGGCCGGAGGATCCCTTCGAGGGGTAGAATAAACAGCGGAAATGCTTACTCGACGAGATCTGATGTTCGGCCTGGCGGCACCGCTGAAACTGCCGCGGAAGTTGCGGTTGGCGGTGATCGGAACCGTCGGCCACATCGGCGACGTGCTCGCCCCCTTGCCGAAGCTGCCGGAGGTGGAACTGGTGGCGGTGGCGGAGTCGAATCCGGACGGGTTGAAGATCGTCGCCGGCCGGCCGGTGCTGCGGAACGCTAAGCAATACAGCGACTACCGGAAAATGCTCGACGAGATGAAGCCGGACGTGGTGGCGATCTGCAATGACAACGGCGCGCGGGCGGCGGCGGTGCTCGAATGTGCCGAACGGAAGCTGCCGATGATGGCGGAGAAGCCGCTGGCGATCGACCGCAAAGAGTACGAAAAAGTGAAGCGCGCGATTGAGCGTTCCGGCCAGCCGATCCAGTTAATTCTGCCGATGCGCTACGAGCCGCACTACAAGGCGTTGAAAGAGATTGTGGCGAGCGGGACCATCGGAGAGGTGGGCCAGATCAGCAGCCAGAAGAGCTACAAGGCGGGAAATCGGGCGGCGTGGTTTAAGGATCCCGCGACCTACGGCTCCACGATTTTGTGGATCGGCATTCACATGTTCGATCTGATGCGCTGGTGCTCGGCGCGCGAGTTTACCGAAGCGTTTTCGTACCAAGGGCAGGTGGGCGCCGGGGCGGGGATCGGCCGGATGGAGAACACGACGACAACGATTTTGCGGATGGACAACGGGGGCACCGCGTCGTTGCACATGGACTACTATCGGACGGAGGCGGCGGCGACGCACGGCGACGACCGGGTGCGGATTGCGGGCTCGAAAGGCGTCGTCGAATATATGGCCGCGACCGGGGTCACACTGCTCGAACAGGGTAAGAAGCCGCTCGTCGTGAACCCGCTTCCCGAGGCCGGGCAGATCTTCGTGGACTTCCTGGGCTGGGCGTTTGCGGGCCAGCCGTGCTCGATGCCGTTGACCGATATCTGGCGGGTGAATGAGATTACGCTGGCCGCTCACGAGTCGGCCGTAGCGCATAAGGCGATCCGGATTTAAGAATCGGCCCGGCGAAGAATCCGGGAATTGGTAGGGGTGAAGCGGTGAACGGGCCCAGGGGAGGGGCGAAGCGGACTGGCTTCGTTTGGCCTTGGCCGTGCATTAAGCCGCGGCATGAATCGTGTTCTTTTTCTCATGGCGCTGGCGGCGGCGGCCGTTTCGGCGCAGACGAGCCGAGGGTCGGTGGCCGGCTTGGTGCAGGATCCTTCGGGGGCCGCGGTGGCGGCCGGAGGGGTAGAGCTGCGCAACCTGGAAACCGGCGTGGTGCGGACGACCCCGACCAACGAAGGTGGGCTGTATCGGTTCGACGCGGTCGACCCGGGGCGTTACGACTTGACGGTGAAATTGACAGGATTCAAGTCGTTCACGGCGAGGAACTTCTCGGTATTGGCGGGGCAAGCGCTGAACGTGGACGCGCGGATGGAGATCGGCGACGTGCAGGCGACTGTGGAGGTGAGCGCGGAGGGCGTGGCGCTGCAGACGGAATCGATGGTGCGCGGATCGAACATTGAACGGACGAATATCGTGCAGTTGCCGTTCAGCGCCCGGAATCCGGTGCAACTGGCGTTCACGCTGCCAGGGGTGAATACGAGCCGATTCGTCAGTGGGAGCGATTCGTTCAGCGTGAACGGATCCCGCGGGCGCAGCAACAATTTTCTGATCGACGGCACCGAGAACAACGATATTTCGGTCGGTGGGCAGGCGTTTCAGATTCGGATCCCGGACGCGGTGCAGGAGGTGGCGGTGCAGACTTCGAACTACGACGCCGAGTTCGGCCGGGCGGCCGGGGCCGTCGTGAACGTGGTGACGCGCGCGGGGACGAACTCGCTCCACGGCACGGCAAGCTACCTGCTCGATTCGACAACGGACGACGCGATTACGAACACGCAGAGCCTGTCGCCGGACATTCAAAAGCGCGGGAAACCGTTCGCCGGGACCAATCAAATTTGGAACGGAACGTTGGGGAGCCGGATCGTCAAAGACCGGACGTTTTTCTTTGTCGCCTTCGGCGAGGACCGGCGCAACGCGCAGGCCAGCAATTCGCTGCGGGTGCTTTCGGCCAATGGCCGCGCGACGCTGCAGCGGCTGTTTCCGAAGGGAACGAACCCACGGGCGGATCTGTACGATCAGGTCACGACAGGGCTGAACGCGGGGGCTAATTTCTTCAATGTTCCACTGGGCGCGGGACGGCCGGATTTGGAGTTCGGCCAAGCCGTGGCAAGCTTTGGACGAAACGTGGGAGAGCGGCAGTACATGATTCGGATGGACCATAAACTGGGCGAACGGGATCAGCTTTCGGGCCGGTTCATGAACTCGTTCCGCGACGACCCGCGCGGCGGCGCGACAAATCCATTCGCGGGTTTCGAAACCGGGACGACCGAGGCGTATCGAAACGCCTTGATCACGCACACCCACGTTTTTTCCGCGAACATGACGAACGAGGCGCGGATGCACTACAACCGCATCGGGCTCGATTTCCCCGGGGCGACGGCGAATCCACTGGGCTTGACTCTGCCTCGGTATGAGTTCGGCAGCGCGGCGATTTCGGGGATTGGCGTGCAGACGAATCTGCCGCAGGGGCGCCTGGCGAACAATTATGGGTTCCAGGACACGGTAACGATTGTCCGCGGCGCACACGCGTTTCGCTTCGGTGCCGACGTGCTGCAGCAGCGGGCCAAGCAGTTTGCGCCAATCATTCTGCGCGGGCAACTGGACTATCGCGATGGCGGCGGCTTCTCGTATTTTGCGAATTATTTGGATGATTTCGGCGGTTCAGGGCCCGGCGGCGGCTCGGCGCAGCGGGATTTCGGAACCAACGCTTACTACCCCGATCTGACGCGATTCGCCTTCTTCTTCCAGGACCGCTGGCGGATGCGCAAGAACCTGACGTTGACGTTGGGACTGCGATACGAAAACTTCGGACAGCCGATCAACACGCTGCGGACCCCGGCCTTCACGGGCTTGTTCAACATCAACCCCACGACGTTCACCGGGCCGTTTGACCAGCCCAATCAGGTGAAAAACGACAATAACAATTTCGGTCCCACCCTCGGCCTGGCCTGGACGGTCCGTCCGAAGACGGTCTTCCGCCTCGGCTACCAGGTCAGCTTCGATACGTTCTTCAACAACATCGCTTCGAACGCTTCCACATCGTCGCCGAACGTGATCGCGACCCAGGTGCAAAGCGTCGTGGACGGGACCACTCCCCGTGGTTTGCCGCGGCTGTCGGCGAGTCTGCCGCTGGTCGCGCGGACGCTGACGCCGCTCGATACGCAGAACCTGGTGATCGGCAACCTCGTCAACCCCTACGTCCAGCGATTCTCAGGCGGGATTCAGCACGAGTTGCCGGCCGGGATGATCCTGGACGTGAGCTATGTGGGCAGTAAGGGCACGCGCCTCTTCTGGCAGGAAGAATACAACCCGGTGGTGCCGAGCAGCCTGGTCATCCTCCCGAATGGCGACATCCCCGCCGCGCGCCGCGCCAGCCGTTTCGACGGGCTTCAGGGCCGGCGGGCGATTCGGACCAACGGCGGCTAAGCGACTGCGGCAATCCACGCGTCC